>JAURNA010000252.1 GCA_030830385.1 Crocinitomicaceae bacterium
CGACCGTGAATTTTTGGATGGACTCACGAATCGGATTTGGGACATCGAAGATTTTGAATTGAAAATTCACCACTTCGGCGTACAGGAATTCTTGCAACGAAAAATGGAGCGCCAGGCGAAAACAACACAGCAGAAAACGGTACAGGCGAACGTTGAGAAGACAAAACCGAAACGGAGCTACGCACAGGAAAAAGAGCTGAAACGAAAGAAAACCAAATTTCAGAATCAATCCAAAAAAGCGGAAGAAGAAATCGAGCGGATTGAAAAACGAATGGCTGAGCTCGATGCCGAACTTGCTGTGGTAGACTATGCGCACGAGGAGATGACCAATCGCCTGACGATCGAATACCAAACCTTACAAAAAACGTGGGAAGAAGAAATGAATCGTTGGGAAGAAGCGACTCAATTTCTGGACGGACTTAGTGATTGAGTGGATTGCCTTCACCTCCTGCGTTTTTGCGTTTACGGGCAGCTTTCTTTTGGCGTCGGTAATTTTTCTTGATGGATTTCCTTGCATCTTTTGTCTGCAAACTCCAGTAATGTTTGTGCGCACGTTTTTTTTCCCGATTAGCAGCTTTTACCCGCTTTTTCTCTTGTTTCGCGAGCTGCTTTTCCGCATCTTCCACCGTGATAGCCGTACTTTCAGGGTTTTTGCTGCCACAGGATACAACTTGTGTTCCCGCAAACAATAAAAACAACAGAAAAATCGTTCTAAACTTCATACCTTTATAAGCGAAAGAGGTAAACCAAATGAAGGTACGATTTATTTTGATCATACTGATCCTGTTGTCGTTATCGGGTTGCAATAAGAACAGAACGCACCCTGTTCCAAACCTCCCGTTCGACGTAACGATCGATTTTTCATTGCCAACATATTCGAACCTGATCGGTGTGAGTGGCTGGGCGTATGTAAACGGAGGATCCAAAGGAGTTATCGTGTACAGAAGAGGAATTGATGACTTTGTGGCTTTCGATCGGCATTCACCTGCAGATCCAGCCGGACAATGCACCACGCTCCTGTATCCCGACGACGACAATTACCTTCAACTCAACGACGACTGCAACAGCGCAACCTTCTCCCTGTACGATGGATCGCCAATGTCCAACTCCGATTGGGGGCTTCGACAGTATGCCACACAATGGGACGGAAATACTTCGCTGAGAATCTACAACTGATTCATTACTTTTGCCACAGAATTTACTATGGACGAAATTAAGGTTACGATCATCGACAGAGAGGGAGTTTCACACGAGTTGCAAGCTCCGCTGGACATGAACATGAACATCATGGAGGTATGTAGGGCATACGAGCTTCCTGTGAAGGGAGAATGTGGTGGAATGGCAATGTGTGCTACATGTCAGTGTTATTTGGAATCAGGAACGGAACTGCCTGAGCAAAGTGATGATGAACTCGACATGCTCGATCAGGCGTTTTTTGTTCAGGACAACAGCCGGTTGGGTTGCCAGATTCATATCACGCAAGAAATCGACGGAATTGTTCTGCGCCTCGCTCCTGAGGAGTAACTAGAACGGCACTACCACTCCAAGCTTCAACTGCATAAAATTTCTGATTCGATAACGATTCAACATTTCTGCGGTTACCTCAGAAGGGATAGCGTACTGATCCTGGGTATTTGTTGGACCCGACAAATGGTTCTGAAGACCGATGTTCAACAAATAGCGAAAACCGTAGGAAATCATCAACGATTGGCTCACCGGAGTTCGCATTTCCACTGAATACATAAAACTCATCCCTTTGTATCGACGATTATAGTTGAGAAGTTTCGAGGGAGGCTCTACAAGATCATAGGGAATCCCGATGTAATTCATTTCAATGACGCGTGTTGTGGAGAAACCAACACCTACCTGATGGGCAAGCTCAGACGGGAACAATGCGTCGTGTAGCGAAAACTCAACCTTAGGCATAAACGTCATGGTTTTCATAGACAACATCTCGTGTCGATCATAGTATGAATTCCCGAAAAACGGAGGCATTTTCCAGGGTTCGTAGTTAAATTCAACGGCCAGTCCGAAGTTGTTGCGGAAAGCATGCCCCAAACAGAATTGAACACCGGTTTCAAACCATTTTTTTTCCGGTGTAAGGCCCGATCCACTTCGTTTATAGGACGCAGGTGAGTTGTAATTGCCGACGAGTTTGAAGTAGCTGATTGAGTTCAGCTCAAAATAGTTCTTTTTCCCGTAAAATCCATTCTGAGGCTGTGCGTATGCAAACCCGGATACGAGAAGTGATATTGTCATGAAAAAGGACCTCATTTTACGGGTAGTTGGATGTTGGAGAAAATATCGTTCAGATGCGCACCCAATATGTGCTTCGACGTTGGAGCGTTGATGTGATACTGCTCAGAAGTCATCACTTTACCATCCGTAGGATCAATGATGATCATGCTCAATACAGTATGATGTCCGCGAATAAGTGCTATCGGAATGTGCGTGGTTGTCACGACCAAAAATACCGGCGGAAGGAGCACGGCATAAAGCAAATATTCAAAACGGATTTCGGGTTGGTACGAATGTTCAACAAGCGTAAACATCACGTTGGCTGACCCATAGTCATTATCCAAATCAAGGAGCAATTGGTAATCAACCGGGAATACATCAATATCTTCTTCGTTGGCGACCTGACTCAACAAGGAAACGAGCAGTGACCGCTCGTTGAACCCCTGAACACCCGTGGACTGAATGCTGCGGTTGTCAACAGGGTAGAGCGTTAAGTTACTTGATTCGGCTGCTATATGGATGGCCTCGGCGAAACGCTCTTCGATTTTCTCACTCTTGACCAAATTCACATCAGAACCAACATAACTGTATACTTTCGGCTCTACACAGATCAATTCATTCGTTCCGATGTTCAGAGCGGTGTATGCTTGCTCTTTTCTCAATTTTTCACGTTCCCTTTTACTCAGTTTCTTGATTCGATCCTGCTCTTCGTTCCATTCGTCAAATGCGGCACGTTCAGATTCGAATTGCTCCAGAAAAGAGGAATCCGTAACAATATCAGGAATGCCATACACATAGTATTTTAGTGTGTCGAAATGGATTGGATTTTCAGCGTTTTCTTTGTTTTTGATGCGGTCATATTTCGAAGAGCCTTGCGTATCTTCTTTGACTTTCGTTGTGTCATTCTGGTCTTCGAGAAACTGATTCGCTGCGGTTGAAAAGTCAATCCCGGCATAATTGTCGGGATCAAACGTATCATCCCACGCCAAAACCTTGATCAAGCGTTCGTAAATTGCGTTGATCTCGCTATCCTCGGGATGCATTCGAACCAGGTCCACAATTTGTCGCAGTGCCATTGCTGACATCGATTTCTTATTGAATTTCCGAATGAAAAAATGAACGGTGGCAGAACTTCCCTCGTATTCAGAGGTTTTGTCGATGGTTTTATTCACCCGGCTTATCAACTTGTACTGACACAATCCTAACCAGCATTGCGCTTTTAGTCGCCGCAGATAAATGGATTCCGGAAACTCCTGCTCCAGCATGTAAATTGAATACAGTGCGTCGCCGTATTGTGCATCTATTACATCGGCCCGAACGCTTTCAAATCGTGCAATGTTACGAACGGAGTAAAAGCGATCTCTACCCAAAAGAAACGCGGAATCCCTCCAGTTGGACATTATCGCTACTTTTTCGAGAACGGCTTCTTTTCGCTTGGAAATGTTGGGGTGAGTACTGTTGCTGTCGTCTTCATCATCATCTGCCTCAATTTCATAAGCCTTTGTTGGGAACTGAGAGGGTGGGATGTACATGCGCTCTGTACTGAAATAAGATTGCGGTACTTCAATTTCGTCAAACGGCAGATGCGAGTACTTCAGAACATCGAAAGTAGTCATTAGCTCATCTTTTGTGTATCCGGCATCTTTGTACAGTTTCAAAGCGAGTTCATCCGCTTCAAATTCACGTTCCCGCGAGTACTGATTTAGTTTGTTTACCCAATCGCGGCGTGAGCTTTTCTTACTGAGTTGAAACGATTCGAGAACATGTTTTTCTGTATAATGACAAATTTCGTGCGCGAGAATATATGCCAATTGTGCTTCGCTGCTAACCTGGCTCACCAAACCCGTCGTTACGAAAATGATACCCTGATCAGTTGAGAATGCATTCGAAACGTTTGATTTCAGCGTGTGAAATCGAAGTTCGGAACGAAGAGAACGATCCTTCCGAAGAAGTTTGGCTGCAATGTCTTCAACGTATTTGGAAATCGGATCACCAAAGGAGATAAATCCCGAATGAAGCAATTCATCAATGGCGTAGTGGGTCTGTTCAACGAATTCGCGGTTTTTCGAACCCGAATCGTCATTGATTAGCTTTTCCCTGACTTTATCGCGGGTCAGTTGACTGAAGTCGTCAGGAAGCGATCCTTCCGATAGCATGGTGCGGTATTCGTTGAAATCTATCTGGGCACCGGAGCCCGTGGTGATGATTCCGAAGAACAGGCAGAGTAATACACGATGTAACATGATTTGATGGGTTTAGGATTCGCGGCATTCATCCGGTATTCTACATACCGGAATCGGAATCATTTTGTGTAAATTTTGTTTATGTAGGCGGTTGTAGATTTCTAAAACCGTCTGCTGACGTTCACTCAAAATAGACCCATCACCTTTGTAGTTCATGGCCCACTCCAACTCAGGATACGTAGCACCAATTTGATCCTCATCCGACCTTGCGTCAGACCAAAGACCATCTGTAGGTTTAGCTGTTACAATCGAATCAATTACGTTGACTTCTTTGGCGAGTGACCAGACTTCTGTTTTTAACAAGTCACCAATTGGACTGATGTCTACACCGCCATCTCCGTATTTGGTGTAAAACCCGATTCCGAAGTCTTCCACTTTGTTTCCCGTACCACATACAAGCTTTCCCTGAGATTGCCCGATTGCATACAGGCTGAGCATACGAAGCCGCGATCGGGTGTTTGCCATTGCCAGGTTGTCCTGACGTGTTTCCTCCGGCAAATCATGTTCGATTTGCGTAAATGAAGCAGTGAGATCTACTTCCAGGGAAGAAACATTGTCAAAACGATGCGTAAGATCCTCTATGTGATCCAGAGCTCGCTCATGTTCTTTTGAAGTTTGCCGTATCGGCATGCTCACAAGCAAAGTGGGTTTGCCCGTTAGCGCGCACAATGTGGAACTAAGGGCAGAATCAACTCCACCCGAAACCCCCACTATGAATCCATCCATTGTGGTCGACTCGCAGTACGAATTGAGCCAATTAACAATGTGAGTTATCGTTTTCGGTGCGTTCAAAAGCAAGAGTTAGAACAGCACAGATACTTTGAACTGAAGCTGCTGCTGTAATGCACTATTCGAAAAGTACTCGTCAGTTCCGGAACCATTGTACAGTCCGGAAGTAAACAACGTCTGATTGTTCTGATCCTTCTGCTGCCTGTGCAATGGAGTAAATCCATAGTAATATCCGATTTCAGCCATCAGAGAAGTTGAACCCGAAAAGTTCCACTCAGCCCCTCCGGCCAAACCAACAGAAGACTTGAAGAAGAACATATCTCCCGGAGCAGTCATATCTGTATTTTCACCAGCAGTCATAACCCCCAGTGGAATGTTTGGATCGAGGTTTTGTCCCTTATCCGTCACTTTCTGGCGAAGCAGTATGCTATTCTTCGTACCAAACTTTCCAAAGTAGCGGAAGTACCCGATGAAATTCGTTCGGAATATCAACATTGTGGGGATTGTAAGGTAAAGGGGTTTCTGTTTTCTGCTGGTTAGAAGGAACAGTTCGTCAGTTGTAGTATTCGTCTCATCATTCCGAAGGATGGTTGCATCACAGTACCAGTAATACACATTATCAGTACCCGAAGATTTGTAGTTCAGCGTTCCGAAATCGAATTCAACGCCGGTGTTCAAACCAAGATTCGAATTGCCTCCAAAACTGAAATTCACATTCGTACCAATCGTAAAATCTCCACCAGGACCGTCGTTTGTAAGGATCTTCGTTCCCATCTTCTGGAAGCTCAATCCATAACCCAAAACCAGCCCGGCCTGGATTTTTTTGTCAGCCACCTCTTGTGCTGATACACCTGTAA
The DNA here is from genome assembly GCA_030830385.1 of Crocinitomicaceae bacterium. GTDB lineage: Bacteria > Bacteroidota > Bacteroidia > Flavobacteriales_D > Crocinitomicaceae > UBA4466. Next base: position 6,068 of record JAURNA010000252.1, read on the forward strand.
CCAACGCCAATGCCACTATGCTTAGAATGATTTTTTTCATTTTTTATGTATTTAAAACGGAAAGCCGGTTCCCTGAAGATTCGCTTGTTTTCGTACTTTTGAATACGAAATTAACGATTAATAATGACTCTTAAAAGCGTTTTCTGTCCCCTGATTTCCTGCGTGTTTTTCCTTTCTTCCTGCGCAAACGATGTCTTGGACGTGGATGCTTCTGATGTCAACGTGGACATTGATTTTCTGAATATGGACTCGATTTTGGTTCACAGCGATTCGGCTCAGTTCATGAAGTACCACACCCGATGGAAGTCTGAAATCAAGGATTTTTACGCCTATCAGATTGCTCATTGCCTCGGTATTCGTACGGAAGAAGACACGACTGTTTTGCGTGCCATACACGAATTTGTGAGTGACCCGTACATCAGCAGACTGGAAAAGCGAATGGGTGAAAAATACAAAGATCTTTCGGATGAAAAGGAGACGCTGATTGATGGTTTCAAGCATTTGAAATATCATTTTCCGGAAGGGAAAATCCCGAAAAATATCGTGTTCATGAATTCATTTTTTGCCATCAGTGGATCATCTCCGGAAATGGATCTGGGTGCTTCCGCCCATGGAACAGAACTTGGCATTGGATTGGAACGATACCTCGGACCAACAACTGATGTGATTCGGGAATTGCCGCCCATGGACTTTTACCAGTGGATGAAAGACGAAATGAAGCCAGCGTATCTTGAACGCGATGCATTGGCAACATGGATCGATGTTCATTATGTCGACGAACCCCGGGGAGAATCCCTTATCGAACACATGATTTACTGGGGAAAAGTGCTGTATTTGGTAGAAGCAAGTTACCCGGATGCTGCAAAGAGAATTGTACTACGTTACAGCGAGGATGAATACCAGTGGGCACTCGACAACGAAGCATTTTTCTGGGGATACCTGGTCGATCAGAAGATGCTATTCAAATTAGACGAACGAACGAAAACCAATTTACTGAGATCCGGACCGTTTACGCCGGGACTGCCGGAAAACGGAGAAAATAGCCCGGACCGACTCGGACAGTTTCTGGGGTGGAGAATGGTGCATCAATACATGGAAGAGATGGAGATTTCCGTTTCCGAAATGATTGCGAAAGACTACAAAGAAATTTATCAGAGCTATAACATAGAAGAAGAATAGAATATGAGTGATACAGTTGCAAGAACGTCAGAAATTGTAATTCGCGTTGGGCTGGATGAAAACAATCTGCCAGTAAAAATGAAGTGGTCGGCTGAAGATGGTGGAATGGAAAACGCTCCTGCAAAGGCCTTTTTGTTGTCATTGTGGGACGGTAATCAAAACAATACCATGAAGATCGACCTGTGGACCAAAGATATGTCTGTGGAAGAAATGAAGCAGTTCTTCCATCAAACCCTGCTCACGTTGTCGGATTCATTCGAGCGAGCTACAGGGGAACACAACATCTGTGAAGACCTGCGTGATTACTGTTATCACTTCGCTGATAAAATGAACATTTTGCCCGAGAAGTAATGACGGTTTCCGGGAATTTGCGAAAAATGAAAACGCAGCTGAGCGATCAGGTTCAGTATGAGTTGAAGCTGGAAGATTCATTGCGAATGAACGACTTGATTGGGTCCGATATTCAACTAAGCTGGACCGGAACGATCAATTGTCAGAAGTGTTCCAAAGTGACCCGTAAATCCTTCGGTGAAGGGTTTTGTTACACGTGTTTCATAAGCGCTCCGGAGTCTGCCGAGTGCATCATTCGTCCCGAACTATGTCGTGCACATTTGGGTGAAGGCCGTGATCCACAATGGGAACAGGATCACCACAACCAACCGCACATCGTCTATCTGGCGGCCTCCAGTGCCGTGAAAGTTGGAATTACACGAGCTACTCAGGTGCCCACCCGATGGATTGATCAGGGAGCCAGTAGTGCCATTCGTTTGGCGGAAACTTCCAACCGATACGAAGCCGGGATGATCGAAGTGGCGTTGAAAGAGTTCTTCACAGACAAAACGAGCTGGCAACGAATGCTCAAAAACGAAATCGATCACAGCATCGATCTGGAGGAAGAAAAATGGTCGCTCGAAGATCAACTGCCAGGTGATATGATCAATTGCTTTTCCGAAAACGATGAGATCATTGAGCTCAATTATCCCGTATTGAAATATCCGGAAAAAGTAAAAAGTATTTCCTTCGACAAATTCCCCGAGGTTTCGGGAAAACTAATGGGTATCAAAGGACAATACCTACTCTTCGACGGAGGGCGGGTTCTGAATGTCCGAAAACACACCGGCTATCATGTTGAAATTCGTTAGCGTAATCGTTTTGTCAATGGCATTCGCAACAGTTGGACACGGAAGGAGTTCGCGCCTATGCCGGTGCGTACCGCGAACAACATCCTTTGTGAAGCCATTTTGGGTGCGAATGAATACGCTGATTCCTCCGGAGGAATCGACAGGGCAAAAGAATATTCGGGAAGAGAAAAACACAGATTGGACCCGCATTTCACGTTCGTTGGGGGCGGAGTTATGCATTTGATCAGATAAGGGAATCGTTCGGATACATTGAATATAGACGTATGGGCAAGGATAAATTGAGGCGATTTGCCGCCGTTAAAGACTTCGAACACTTCTATGAACCGGTGGTTCGGGAGCCGTTTCCGTTGAAAGGAAAATGGAGAGAAGAGCACTTCAAGAACGATAACCCAATCGTTTTGGAGTTGGGGTGTGGCAAGGGAGAGTACTGTGTTGGTTTGGGGAAGCATTTTCCAGATAAGAATTTCATCGGTGTGGATATAAAAGGCGCTCGTATGTACATCGGTGCTGAGCAGGCTTTACAAAATGGAATGAACAACGTTGCATTTCTGCGCACAAGAATCGATTTCATCGCTGATTATTTCGATGCAGGTGAGGTGGATGAAATCTGGCTTACCTTTTCAGATCCCCAGCCCAAAAAACCGCGCAAACGACTTTCTTCTCCCTTGTTTATTGAACGCTATCGGAAAATTCTCAAACCAGGCGGAGTTGTACACATGAAAACGGACAGCGATTTGTTATTTGAGTATACCGAACAGGAAATTCGAACACAGCCCTATGAGCTCCTTGAACTCACCTGGGACCTATACGGAGAGTTGGTCGAAAACCTCGATCCGGTCATGCAGGAAATCATGCACATCAAAACACATTACGAGAAGCTATTCACCACAAAAGGAGCAATCATCAAGTACTGCAGATTCAAAATTCACTAGAAAAACACATTTTTTTCTGTTTAGGCAGTTACTTTTTTGGGACATCTGCTATATATGAGTAGAACCCATAGCTTCCCAAACATGAAATTTGCCATCTGCTCACTATTACTCTGCCTCGCATCATTCGTAGAATCTCAGTGCATTTTTTGCCATTCCATGGACGAAGCTCTTGTTGAGCCCGAAAGAGTTCAGTACCTCGATTTAAGCGCTCAGGGACTCACAGAGATTCCAAAGAGAATCAATGAATTGATAAACCTGGAAACACTCGATCTTTCAGATAACATGATTGTTGAGTGGAACGAACCCATCGAACTACCTGAGCTTAAGCACCTCAATTTCTCGAATAATCCCGGAATCATAGCCCTTGAACTCAAGGGAGTGGGAGAGTCTCTTCCTAAACTCGAGCACCTTGATCTAAGTTCCTGTAGCATACGATTTTTTACACCGTATTGGGGAGAGTTGAGAAACCTGAATACACTTGACATATCCAATAACGCGCTGAGATACATCCCTGATGAGCTCGCTGAAATCCCAGGTTTGGAGAAGCTGGATGTTTCAAATAACGATTTGCAAAATGTCCACTGGATGCGAAATTTATGGTCAATTCAATACCTTGACATTACCGGAAATCCCGAACTTCCCCTAAGCGATGTAGCTCTTTCGTTAGTATGTAAAAACGAGCTGAAAAAAGTAACGCTCACACCGGATGAAACGGAAACTCTGCCCCGTTTGTTTAGTGATGTACATGTGGAAGAAATAGTCCTGAAGGGAGGGAGCATCGAAAAAATGAACAACCGGGTTTGCAGAAACCGTAGTATCCACAAGCTGACAATTGAGGGTGTTTCCATTGAAAATCCAATTGGGTTTTACAGCTGGGTAAATCGGTTCGAGGAACTCAAAACCTTGCAATTGCAGGACATGTACGTGCCTCGCGGCTTGAAAGAATTGAGGTCTGACCTGAAAAAAATCCATTTCGTCAGAGCTGATATCGAAAACAAGAATGAGTTGCGCTCTGTGAATCCGAGAATTATTCTCTCGGCGGAAAACACAGGCATACACTCGGAAGGATACATCGGAAACGCACAAATCGCCACACTTTCCAACGAGTTCCGAGGTGAAATTCTTCCGCAAATCATGTCCGATGAGATGATCGAAAATCGTGTGGAGTCTTTTGTGGAGCCGAAAACGGTGGAAATTTTAATGGACGCACGTTTTTCCCGGAAAGTTGATCTGGGCTTTAGCAGGTATGACATTCCCTCAGAAGCATTTTTGACCCAGGAAGGCACAATGTACAGTGGCAAGGTCAGAATCAGGGTTCAGGAGTACAATGATCCCGTAGTCATGGCTCTTTCCGGTGCGCCGATGACGTATCGAACCGAAAATGGCGACCAGCAATTTTCATCTTCCGGAATGATCGATTTTCGTGCATACGATGATGAGGGAAATGAGTTGCAACCCAATCCTGCAAACGAAATTCGGGTTACGCTGAAGGACATTCAGCCCTCGGAACAATCGAATTTGTATGTGTTCAACGAAAGAAGCAGTAATTGGGAGCAGATTGGAGTGCCTGACAACACGAATTACGATGAGCGAAGAGCTCGTTTGATCGACTCAATTTGCGGCTTGTCTCCGGAAGAAGTGGTTGGTTTCTCGGTTGTGCCACTTGCACTGGAGATGAAATACACAAGACATCGGTACGATCCTTATTCACTCAATTTTTCCAGGTTGACATTTCCACGAAACCTTAAACGTATGCCGAAGAAATTCAAAGAGACGCTGTACACAGGAAATAGCGACCAACGATGGATTGCAGAGTGTCAAGATTGGAAAATCGACACACTCATCAGCGATCAGACAAAGGCATTTCTGAAAACCATGCGATCCGAACAGCGGAAAGCACAGCGTTATTGGAAAAAACGTCAAAATCGCAGAACCGAATTAGCACCGCGTTTGATTCGAAACCTACGCATCGAACCTGATTTTACAAATGACAATTACCGGATGACCTTTCACTACAAGGATACGGTGGTTCGTTTGCCGGTGGTTGCCAGTTTGACGGGAAGTCCCGCTCGAATTCAAATGAAGGAACAGCGAAACTGGAAACGATACGAACTTCAGAAAAAATGGGCGAAGAAGGAACAGGACATGCTCGAGCGATACAAAGAGCATGTAGTTAAAAATCAGGCGGTGATTGAACGGGAAAAAATGAAACACGTTATCGACGCCGAACTTATGCAAGGTCGTGTAAGACGACGCATTGGAAGAGAAGTTCTATCCTTCGGACTCGGAATGTTCGGTCTTATCAATTGCGACTTTATCAATACTTCACCAAGGCCGACTAAATATGTTCTTGCTGATGAACGTGCTATTGACGAGGATGGAAATTATGTAGATCTTCCTCAAGACATCAGACATGTAGCCCTGGATGGAAACACCTATTACACAACAACCTCGCGCGCTATACCTGAAAAACCAGCGAAAAGAAGCGTAATCTTCTTCATGGTGAGCGCAATGGAAGTAGCTGTTGTTCAGGGTTGGAAAAGAATGGGTGATGGCCTGGCGTGTTTGAAAATTAAACGAATTTCAATCGAAGGTCTTACCCCCGATCAAGCGAGTCAGCAAATTCGCGATGCAGGGACATGAGAATACTTGCCATCATAGTAAGTATGTTAACAGCAGCACCCGGGATGTCACAGTCCCGGGTTTTTCTGCATTTGGCGGATTCATTATTATCGGTTAAGGACACAAGCCTCACGATTGAAGAATCCAGTCCGGGCGCAGATGAGTACGACGTGCTCAATGATGATGGTTGCCAATTAGAGTCAATTTTCCAATATGCCTTGCATGACCTGACCCGTGAAAGAAAAGAGCCGATTCAAAAGAGTACTGTCCTAAGTCAGTTGGCAGCAGCCGCAACGAAGTCCTGGAGAGGTTCACAATACGCGGATAAAAAAAAGTGGAGCAAACTGAACAAATACTTCAAACGGGCGTTGAGAAAATCAACGGCTGGTTTTGGAGTCACGAGACAAATTTCTTTCCGAATGGAATTGGTAGACAATCCCCGGAAGGATTTTTATCACGATCGAAGCGGACCGGAAGGCCAACTCAACCTGTACGAGGGAAGCATTCCGCGAACCGAGGAAGAACAAGACAGGGAGCAGGTTCCGCTTGCTGCATTTACTCAATCTGATCTCATGGATGAATTTGTACGTGAACTCAAGAAAAAAGGGCTGTACCGCGAAGTAATACGAGGTGTATATTCTTTCACCGGGGTGAGTGCTCAAATCGACGAACGAACGCTATTTCGCAAGAAAATTCCCACTGCACGCGTAGTTGTAATCCTGGGAGCCAGGCGCCTTCGGATGGTCAAAGTAAGAGCTAAATAACTATTTCAACGCATTGAATACACGGCGAATGGAATCGTCTGAGTACACTTCGATGTACACCTCCCCCGGATTGGGCTCTTGAATCTCTCTCCCGAGTACGTCAATGCGCTTCACAAGTGTCTTTTCTGCTTTGTTGTTCGCGTTGTTCTTTCGCAGTATTCCATGACATTTTCATAAGGAAAATGCATGTAGACAGAATTTGTCAAGCGGTTCTTATCGGGAGGGTTAAGAGAAGACTACGCCACTCTTAACTTGGCCATTTTCGAATTAGAGAACTGAGCTTCGGCATAATCGCGCGTAACGCGGAACTCTTTTTTACTTTTTGAGGGCAGATCAAACATTGCTTCGTTCAGAATGGCTTCGCAAATGGAGCGAAGACCTCGTGCTCCTAATTTGAATTCAATGGCCTTTTCTACGATGAAATCCAATACTTCTTTGTCGAACTTGAGTTGTATCCCATCAATATCAAACAGGCGAATGTACTGCTTTACGAGTGCATTTTTAGGCTCTGTGAGAATGCGCCGTAAACTGGTTGCGCTCAACGGTTCCAGATAGGTAAGAACCGGAAATCGTCCAATCAATTCAGGGATCAATCCGAATGACTTTACATCTGTTGGATTCACGTATTTCAACAATACTTCTTGATCAATCTGCTCCTCATCTTTATTGGAGAATCCGATTGTCTGACGATTCACGCGATTGGCGATGATTTTTTCAATTCCATCGAATGCACCTCCACAAATGAAGAGAATGTTTCGTGTATCGATTTGAATCATTTTCTGTTCCGGGTGTTTACGTCCTCCCTGAGGCGGAACGTTCACGGTAGCTCCTTCGAGCAATTTAAGAAGAGCTTGCTGAACGCCTTCACCGGAAACGTCGCGCGTAATAGACGGATTGTCACTCTTGCGGGCAATCTTGTCAATTTCATCCACGAAAACAATTCCTTGTTGTGTAGCACTTACGTCATAGTCAGCGGCCTGCAAAAGTCGGGACAAAATGCTTTCAACATCTTCACCTACGTATCCGGCTTCCGTTAACACGGTTGCATCTGCGATGCAAAACGGCACGTTGAGCATTTTCGCAATGGTCTTTGCAAGCAAGGGTTTTCCCGTTCCTGTACGCCCAACCAGAATAACATTTGATTTCTCGATTTCCACTTCGTCCTTACCCGGACGTTGATTGAGTCGTTTGTAGTGATTGTAAACAGCAACGGAAAGGACTTTTTTCGCGTCATCCTGACCAATTACATACTCGTCCAGCTTGCCTTTAATTTCAGCCGGTTTTAGTACGTTAACAATACGCTCCGTTTTTCGGGTTACAACGTTTTCTTCCTTAACGATGGTGTGCGCTTGCGCAACGCAATTTTCGCAGATGTGTCCGGATATCCCTGCAATGAGCATTCCTACTTCACCGCGCGACTTACCGCAAAACGAACAAGATGTTTCTTTTTTAGCCATTCTATTTCGATGAAAAGAGTCCTCTCGGGTGTAAAAGAACCCTCCTCTAAGTTAGAACAAAATTACGCTATTTAGGGTTGCGAAGCAATACTTCGTCTACCATTCCATAATTCTTCGCTTCTTCGGACGTCATCCAATAGTCACGATCTGAATCTTCCCATACTTTGTCATAAGTCTGGCCCGAGTGGTTGGCGATAATGTCATAAAGTTCCTTTTTCAACTTCTGAATTTCGCGTGCGGTGATTTCGATATCCGATGCCTGACCTTGTGCTCCTCCAAGCGGTTGGTGGATCATTACTCGTGAGTGTTTCAAGGCTGATCGCTTCCCTGTAGTTCCCGCACACAGCAATACGGCTCCCATCGAAGCTGCCATTCCCGTACAGATCGTCGCAACGTCCGGGTTGATGTATTGCATGGTATCGTAGATTCCCAATCCGGCGTGTACAGATCCTCCCGGTGAATTCAGGTAAATCTGGATGTCCTTCTTCGGATTTGCCGATTCCAGGAAGAGCAATTGTGCATTTATAATGTTTGCCACCTGATCGTCGATTCCCGTTCCCAGGAAAATAATCCGATCCATCATCAACCGCGAAAAGACGTCCATTTGCGTCATGTTCAGCTGCCGCTCTTCAATGATATACGGAGTTAATGAAGACTCTATATAGTGCTCCACGTGCATGCTGCTGATACCCGCGTGCTTGATTGCGTATTTTTTAAATTCGTTACCGTCAAACATACTTTTTGAGTTATCTTTTTTTCAGAGATAAAGATAAACGCAAAGTTGGGATTGACAATGATAAAATGACCGATGGACGAGGATATTTTTGACCGGAGTGAGGGCGTGTCTATCGCCATCGAACAAAACAATGCATATCTTCGAATATGCTCATTGAAAACGTCTCGAACCAGCGAATTTTGGTATCTCCTCTGGATTGGGGTTGGGGGCATGTCTCGCGATGTATTGGACTCATTGATCGTTTGAAGAAGCAGGGAAATGAGATGTTGGTTGCGGGAACCTCGGCTCAACAGGAGGTGTTTCAGCAGTATTTCCCGAATTTGGAGTGCGTGGATCATGCGGGGTATGGTTTTCGATTCGGAGGAAAGGGCCATTTTGCACTCGACTTACTCAAAGATGCAAGAAGGCTGTCGCAACGAGCCCGTCAAGAGCAAAATGAGGTGGATGACTTGGTGGAAGAATATGCGATTGATTTGGTTATTTCGGATCACCGCTACGGGTTTCGATCCTCGATAGTTCCTTCCATTTTTGTGACACATCAATTGAATTTGCCAGTGCGTTGGTGGGAAAAAGCCGGACAGCGACGCCATGTGAATTTCATGAAGGCATTTTCACAGGTTTGGGTAATGGACAGGGCGCAAAATCGATTAGCGGGAAAATTGAGTGAACCCATTGATGGTTTGAGTACCTCATACATCGGCCTATTCTCGCGATTTGCGCGATATGGAAGCACAGGTTCGTCCGGTTCCACAGTTGCGATCATCAGCGGACCTCAGGTATATGGCCAACAGTTTTTGAATTCCGTAGTTGAACAATACCCGGGTGTTACCGTGATTTGTGATGAATCGTTGGCATGTCCCGACTCGACTCAACGAATTTCAGGAAATTGGCTCAGGCAGGATCAGGTGATTTTGTCAGCTTCAAAGATTATATCCCGATCGGGATACTCAACGCTAATGGACCTTGAGGAACTCGGTATTGAGGCAATTCTGGTTCCCACGCCCGGACAGAGTGAGCAGCAATACTTTGCGAGGAGATACAAACGGGAGGAGAATCAACGGTAGATTTTTTCGATTCAGCCGTAGTTGCAGAGTGTAAGGTGTACTTTCAGGTTTCTCTGCATTGATTTCCTGTTCCACATTGGTATAATATCCGGGAATTTCAACTTTCGTATCGGTTGTCTATTCTGCCGGTTTTGAAATCAGGGTAGGAATGCACTGGCATGAGTGCGTGCATAAAAAATCCCTGACGAAACCGTCAGGGATTTTTTATTTGATAAAGAATTTATCGGATTACTTCACAACGCTTGTGAAAGATGCGTTCTCAAAATACTTGATGAACTCACGGTCTTTCGCCGCTTTTGCTTTGTAGCTTCCGTCTTTTGCAATTGCACTCTTCAAGTTGCTGACAACACCGTCCAATTTGTCCTGACGTGCAGCAGCAATCGCTTTCAAGTAGTATCCTTGTGCTGTTTCAGCATCTGCAGAATTGTCTATTGTAGAAGAAGCAGCGCCTGGGTTACCGTTCAGCAACTCAGCAAGGGCCTTGTTGAATGAAGCGCCTGATCCAAGGTTCGATACAGCACTGCTGTAATCTCCATCCTGAATATCAAGAATACCGTTGTTGTAGCTTACTTCTGAAGCAGATCCAGCTTGTCCCAACAAGTTACGGGCACTTGAACGGTCTCCTTCTTTAATCGCTACTGCTGCGAGGTTGTTCTTGGAAAGCAGGTTGTCTTTGATTCCAAGTGATTTCTCGAACTTCGCTTTGGCCTCAGTGATCTTGTTTTGCTCGAACAATACCGCCCCTACGTTGTTTGCCGGACGATAATCTTCCGGGTAGCGTCCTTCAGCGATTTTGTACACACGAAGCTTCTCTCCAAGGTCCGTGTACAATGTTGCACAGAACAACAACTCCTCAAGATTCAACGTGTCTGGCTTAGATACAGAGTAGTTTTTCATTTCTTCATCAGAGAATCCTGTAAGATCAAAGTTTGTTGTGATTTCAGCACGACGAAGTTGCGGGAAAATGTTACGATCAAGGTACGTAAACGTTTTGCCCATGTCACGCATAGCTTCCTCACGCTCGTTAGGATCGCTGTATGTTTTCAAAACTCGAAGAACAAGGTTCTTGTCATCTTCGTTCATTTCAGAATCTGCTATAAGAATGCGCTCGAAACCGTCGTAATCTTCACCAGCCTGACCTCCACGTGCAGGAGTGTAAACTTCTCCCTGTGCAACTTCGTTCTCAACTTTCTCAGCAATTTTCTTAACGGCGTCGATTGAGCTTGTCGCACGATCATCAGCCAAGGTAGAATTCTTTTCAACCTCACCCTCCGGAGAAGCGAAGCCCGTTACGTTGATTCCGGTAATTGCAATCTTGGGATTTGATTGAGCAGATGCCAGCCAATCCTGGTATTCAACGATGTCGTCTTCCTTCAATTCTGATGGCCGAACGTTATCACGTCCTTTCTGATAGTTGATTTGTGCGAATGTGCTCTCGGGAGTAACACGACGAAATTCGTCTTTCGCATACCTTACTTTGCTGTCCTTGTTTACAAGTAATGGGGTGATGATGGTCGCATCCGCAATTTTAATTGGGTCAATTTCATCTTTCACTTTTCCTTTCTTGGAGACCGTTCCGGTAATATTCAAATCAGTGTTTTCGAAAGCTGAATTGTATGCCACAACATCTGTATATGTAACTTTACCTCCTGCTTTGTACTGAATTTTCTGTCCGTTGCCAGTAGCCTTCTCACCAACAAACGTTACAGGTTCCAGGGCAGTCTCACCCAACATAGGAACAATCTCTGCGGAAGCTTTTTTGTTAATTGATTTCTCTGGGAACACAATGTCCACTTTCACGCGAACGGAATCACCGTGCATTTCCAATGGATCGGGCGTAACCGTATAGTCTAGATCTCCGAGCAAAGTGCAGCTTGAAAGCGTCGTTCCTGCTGCTACGAAAAATGCCAGACCCTTAATAATACTTTGTCTTTTCATGTTTCTGGAAAATAAATTCTAATCAAATTTTAAGTGCAATTATACATATTTTTTTTGGAACCCGGGACTGCCGGAAAAATAAATTAGTATGTCTAAATTCCATTTTTATAGCGTCTTATAGACGATTGGTCGATGCACGCTTCGAGTAGTTGACGAATACTTTTCTGGGTGGCAGGATCGACTTCATTTTCCGCAATATCAGCTAAGGGTCGCAGCACGAAGAGTCGATCGCGAAACCTGGGGTGCGGTACACTAAGGGTCTCATTATCCAGTGTGTGCGATCCGAACAGGATCAAATCGATGTCGATCGTGCGGGAAGTATATTCTCCTGAAGCATCGCGTTTCCGGCCAAGTTTATCTTCAATTTCAGCAATGATTTTGATGATGCTTTCGGGAGAATCCGAGGTCTCCAGCCCCAGGCAAAGGTTGAGAAAAGAGTGCTTGCTTTCGAAGCCCAGGGGTGGGGTCTCATAAACAGGAGAAATCGTACGGATGGCACCGATTTTTTTACTCAGGAGTTGGATGGCCTCTCGTAGAAATTGCTCCCGGTCTCCGAGGTTACTTCCCAACGAGAAATAAGCGAGATTCATTTCCACTGCAAAGTTTCGGTGAGGTGTTTCAAATCTTTTTTCACGTATTGAAGGGTGGGACGGAGAGAGTCATAATTCGGGGCTGAGTTGAACAGAACTTCGCAATAAAGGAAGTGTGAGATGCTGTCGGTGAGGTAAAATTGAAAAGGTGTGGCAACGTCTCCCTGCAATTCAAAGAATGTTCCGAATACACGATCACTTTCCCGAATGATGTTTTCGTCTGCAATGTTGTCTGCTTTTAACTTGTGACGATCGATTTCGTCATTCGCGCTGTTGACAAAAAACGCCAACGGCTCTCCGCCGATGTTCCAGTATCGGATATATGCGGTTCCGTTCAAGGGTCCCAATTCGATTCTCTTATGGCATTCGTTTCCATTTTCAGCGGGTGCAGGCAAAACCTGATACAACTCAGATACGTCAAAAGAGTAGTCGCAACCATCTGAATATGTCGTATAGCTATGATCGGGCAATTCCAGACGCAGATACGATGCCGGTCTGGGTACCGGATTTTCTTCCTTGCATGCCATCATGAAGAAAAGGCAACTGAGAAAAAGCGTTTGATTCATTCTTCGGTAATTTCTGTAAGCCGAATAGCCTTGATCATTTTGATCCGTTTCTTATCGCTTGACTCTACGACTAACTTGATCCGGCCAGTAATGATAAATTCATTATTCATTAGGATTCGTCCTTCTTTTTCCACGATGAATCCACTTAGGCTATCCGCCATGCTGTTTTCTACGCCCAAATCTTTTTCTTCGATATCGAGTACCTTGTAGACGTCAACTAACGAAGTTTTGCCTTCAAATAAGTAGGTGTCTTGATCAATTTTCGTGTAAACGAGCTCGTCTTCATCGAACTCATCGGTAATGTCTCCAACAATTTCTTCCAGGATGTCCTCAAGTGTTACAATGCCGCTCGTACCTCCGTATTCATCTACCACCATTGCTATGTGGAATCGTTTGTCCTGAAATTCTTTGAGCAGGTCATCAATTTTCTTGTTCTCCGGAACGTAAAATGGCTTTCGAACAAGAGACAGCCAGTCAACGCTGTTTTCATTGTCTTTTGTTATTGTGGGCAGGAGATCCTTAACAAAAAGCACTCCAATTATCTGATCAAAGTTTTCGCGGTAGACCGGAATGCGTGAATGGCCGCAGTCAAGTATTGTTTCCATTACCTCCTCGAAGGTGCTGCCGGCTTCAATGGCGTGAACGTCCATGCGCGATTTCATAATCTGACGAACATCCGTAGCGCCAAACTTTACAATTCCCTCCAGGATTTTGTGTTTTTCTTCTTCTTCCGGGTCTTCGTCGTCACGGGTCAGTGCCAAGGCTTGTTCCAATTCATCCGAGGAGACGGATACTTTTCCCTTTTTCGCACGGCGCTGGATCAGAGCGGAGCTTTTTACAAGACTCATTCGAATCCAGGAAATGGGTGGTAGGCGATCCAGAAAATACAAACTGCGTCCCATGAGCATGGAGAAGCGCAGCGCGTTTTTGGTTGCGTAGATTTTTGGAATGACTTCTCCGAGAAGCAACAATACGAGAGTGATCAGGACTACTTCGATAATAAATCGAATGGTGGTGTTCGTGTCGGTTGGGGGGTAGGCTGATGCCAGGATTGCACTGGAGAGGATTACAATTCCCACGTTGACGAAATTGTTAGCGATAAGAATGGTCGCGAGTAAATCCTTGGGGCGCTTGAGCATTTGTCTGACGTATTCGGCACCCTTGCTCTCGTCGTTCTTGAGGTTCTCTTTATCCGTTGGACTTAGGGAGAAAAACGCGGCCTCCGACCCCGAAATAAGGGCAGAAGAAAGAAGCAATAACCCCAATACTACGAATGAGATGCTAATGCCAAAGGTTCCAAACCCGGCCATGATGGCCCCTGAATCATCCAATAGAATCGAAGCCAGGGGCGTCAGACTTGGAGGTTCGCTAATGTCCATTAAAAGTCAGTTAAAATGGTAAATCGTCTGTTTGATCCTTGTTCATAATGTCATCTACCCGACTCGGTGGCTCCGGTGTACCTTCTTTGCTGTAAGGAGGCTGCGGATTGCGGTTTTGATCAGGGGTGTCAGGACGGGAGAGCATTGTGAGTTCATCTGCAACCACTTCTGTTGTGTAGCGCGTGTTACCCTCCTGATCTTGCCAGGAACGCGTTTTCAATTTCCCCTCCACATAAATCTTGTGTCCTTTGCGAACATATTTTTCAACGATCTGTGCCAATCCTCGCCAGGTTACAACGTTGTGCCAGTCGGTAACTTCTCTTCGCTCTCCGGTTGTTTTGTCGGTATAACTTTCAGAGGTTGCAATCGGGAAGTTTGCAACGACCGCTCCGTTTTCCAGATGCCTGACTTCCGGGTCTTTTCCAAGGTTTCCAATCAGGATTACTTTGTTAACGCTTCCTGCCATATATCAAATAAGAATAAAGGTACGAAAATTTCAGCATCAACCCGCGGTTTGCTCGAGGTAGCGATCAATGATTCTCGGCAAGGGGAAATCCTGGATGTTTTTACGATCAATCACCTTCCAGTCGGAGGCTCGTGTACTTGGCATACCATTGAAATGATAAAACACTGCCTCAATGCGCTGATGACTTAATATATGCGTGATCTTCTCCGAGCGTTTCAACTCGGTTAATTCCGGCAATTCAGGAACTTCGGGCTTCTCTGTTTCGATGAGTGGGAATTCGTACAAATGCTGCCAAACGTCTTTTTTTGTGCGCTGGCGCACGATGGTTTTCTCCTTTGATTCAAAGACCATATAATGAAAGTAACGGTTCCTGACCTTGGTCTTTTTGGATTTTACCGGTCGTTCCTGAACGGTGTTCCTGCTGTAAGAAATGCAATGTTCCCGCACAGGGCATTCGGCGCAATCGGGTTGCGGTTTGCATACAATCGATCCCATTTCCATCATGGCCTGATTGTGTATGGCAGGATCCGTTCCTTTGATCAGTACATCGGCTAACTCCTGAAATTGTTTCTTACCGGGTGTACTGTCAATGGGAGTGTCCAGATCAAATGCACGGCTCAGGAATCGGTATACATTTCCATCTACCACGGCTGCTTCCCGGTTGAAGGCAAACGAGGCTATTGCAGCGGCAGTATAACTTCCAACTCCTTTGAGTTGAAGCAATCCGTCGTAAGAATCCGGAAATTTGCCGTTTAGCTCGTAAGCGACGTACTTCGCCGTGAAGTGCAGGTTACGGGCCCGGCTGTAATAGCCGAGGCCTTGCCAGTCATTAAGAATGTCCTGTTCGCTGGCTCTTGCGAGGTCTTGAACGGTTGGATAATTGACAATAAATTTTTGATAATAACTCCTTCCCTGAGTAACGCGCGTTTGCTGCAAGATGATCTCTGATAGCCAAATATAGTAGGGGTCAGTTGTGCTTCTCCAGGGCAAATCGCGTCCGTTTTGTCTAAACCATTCCGCGATTAGTAGAGAAAAAACATGCATTAGGGGAAAAATCGAAAATTAGTCCTGCGAAAGTACAACTTAAAACAAATCAGAAGGTTATTTTTGACAACGAAATGAGATAATCCAACTAAAAAAAATAAAAATGACAAAAGCAGACATCGTTGCAGAGATTGCCGAAGAAACCGGACTAGAAAGAGTTGAGGTACTTAAGACAGTAGAAGCATTCATGGCTTCAGTAAAGTCTTCATTGTCTAGCGGACAAAATGTTTACCTGAGAGGGTTCGGAAGCTTCATCGTGAAAGAACGTGCTGAAAAAACAGGACGAAACATCTCTCAAAACAAGGCAATCATTATCCCTGCGCACAATGTACCTGCTTTCAAACCAGCGAAAGTTTTTGTTGACAAAGTAAAGACCAGCGTTCAGGTAAAATAATATTAGGATCCGGAATTAGTAGATTCCGAATCAAATGCTTACCTTCGCACTCCCAAATTTACTGGGAGTGTTTTTTTTCCCGGTATCGGGAAACAGGGATACAGAAAGAATTTTTAAAAAAATATAGATAGTTATGCCAAGTGGTAAAAAAAGAAAAAGACACAAGATGGCGACGCACAAGCGCAAAAAGCGTTTGAGAAAAAACCGTCACAAGAAGAAGAAGTAATCCCCTTCTTTCTTACATATTGAGAGCATGATAAACTTAACGGGCACTCGTCAGTTAAGTTTTCGTGTATTTATTCATAAAATTTAAGCTTTCGTGAGTTTAGAATTAGTTATAGATGTCCGAAAAAGTGGCATTTGGCTTGCATTACTCCAGGACGGAAAGCTTATTGAGTTGCATGAGGAACGGGGGAATACCGAGTTTTCAGTAGGTGATGTCTACCTCGGAAAAGTTCGAAAAGTAGTACCCAGTCTGAACGCCGCTTTTGTAGATGTAGGATACGAGAAAGACGCATTTTTGCACTATCTTGATTTAGGTCCTCAATTCAATTCACTTAATAAGTTTTGCCGGGATACGCTAAGGGGTAAGCAAAACGTCTCCGACCTGATGTACTTCAAGTCGGAGAAGGATATTCCCAAAGACGGGAAAATCAAAGACGTTATCTCTTCCTCTGCACCAATTTTGGTGCAAGTGGCCAAAGAGCCCATTTCATCAAAGGGACCACGGTTGTGTTCAGAAATAACACTCGCCGGAAGATTTCTGGTACTGGTTCCATTTTCCAACAAAGTCTCGGTTTCTCAGAAAATCCGTGACCCGGAAGAGCGCAAGCGACTCAAAGAAGTCGTAAACGGAATTCGTCCCAAGAACTTTGGGGTAATTATCCGAACGGTTGCCTCCGGGAAAAAAGTCGAAATGATCGACCAGGATTTACGCAATCTGGTAGACAAGTGGAAGCGTATGCACGGAAACCTGAAAGAGTCAAAACCGTCTGCGCGTGTTCTGGGAGAAATCGACAAGACTTCGTCGATTCTGCGGGATTTGCTCAACAGCGATTTCTCGAACATCCATGTAAACGATCCTGATCTTGCCGATCATTTGAAGAATTACGTTACGGGGATTGCTCCGGGACGTGAGAAGATCATCAAGCGATACGACGGCAAGTTGGCCATCTTTGAGAAGTTTGGTGTCAACCGACAGATCAAAGCACTGTTTGGTAAGAAAGTACCACTTCCAAGCGGAGGTTACCTGATCATTGAGCATACGGAAGCCATGCACGTAATTGACGTGAACAGTGGCAACCGAAAAGGAGCGGATGGACAGGAGAGTAACGCACTGGCAACGAACGTTGAAGCGGCGAAAGAAATTGCCCGCGTGCTTCAGTTGCGGGATATGGGAGGAATTGTCTGTATTGATTTCATCGACATGCATGATCGTGCGAACAACAAAGAGCTCTACGCCAGGTTAAAGGAGGCGATGAGCAAAGATCGCGCGAAGCACAACATCATTCCGCCATCTAAGTTCGGAGTCGTTGAAATTACCCGTCAACGTGTTCGACCGGAAACAGATATCAACACTTCCGAGATGTGTCCAACGTGCAACGGAACCGGAGAAGTTCAGGCGAGTATTTTGTATGCAGAAGAAATTGAAACCAATCTCGATTACCTCCTGAAGGAACGAAACGAGAAAGGTGTGACACTGCAGGTTCACCCATATCTGGAAGCGTATTTTACCAAAGGACTCGTTTCGCGTCAAATGAAATGGTTCCTGAAGTACCGGAAGTGGGTTCCGGTTCGGGGAATTTCAGCCAATCATTTGTTGCAGTATTCCTTCATCGGTAAAAACAACGAGGAAATTACGCTCTAATGTCTGCCGAGAGCAAATATTCCTTGCTCGAAGCCAAACATAAATTGGAGGCCCTTTGTGCTTACCGGGAACGCTGTTCTCAGGAATTGAGAAGAAAGATGGTTTTTTGGAAGATTGATCCTGATGACCAGGACAGGTTACTCGCGGATCTGATTTCCAATGATTTTCTGAGCGAAGAACGTTTCGCAGAGGTATTTACGTCCGGAAAAGTCCGCATCAAACGATGGGGCAGGGCCAAAATCAGAATGGAACTGAAGCGAAAGGAGATTTCCGAGTATTCCATAAACAAAGCACTGCAGGGAATTGACCCTGATGAATATGAGGCGAATCTTCGTCATCTTGCAGCGCGGAAATGGCTGGACTTTACCCCGGAGAAAAACGAGTACGAGCGGCGCGGTAAAGTGTACCGGTTCTTAACAGGGAAGGGCTACGAAATGGATTTGATCAACGACGCAATTGATGCCCTCAGTGGATCATAAACCGCCCG
>JAURNA010000253.1 GCA_030830385.1 Crocinitomicaceae bacterium
CTCAAGGAAAGGGAGTGCCGATCGAAGGTACATATCGACGTACTTTTTCATTTTTTCCGTGTCGCCATTGCAGAAATCGCGGAGGTAGTCAAGGTCTGTTACCGTTTCCTGAACAGATGGAATCGCTTTGGCTTTTTTCATCTTCCGTGGTTGCGATTTATCCGTTTTTAGTTCGATCTTCAGTGCGTGTGCTATTTCGATGATCAATTCATCAATCTTAAACGGTTTGGGAATGTAGCCATTCATTCCTGCATCTTTGCACTTGTCGAGATCAGTACGAAGAACACTGGCCGTAAGTGCAAGAATGGGGATGTTGTTGAGATGCACATCATTCATGGATCGAATCTGTCGTGTGGCATCGAACCCATTCAATACCGGCATCTGAGCATCCATGAGAATAATGTCAACATGCTGATCGAGAAGATCAATCGCTTTCTGACCATTTTCAGCTTCTACGATGGTCACATCGGCTTTTGAAATGAGCGTATCGCGAGCAACGATTCGGTTGTACTCATTATCATCGGCGATCAGAATGGTCAAACCATCCAAAATGCTGCCATCGATGTTTTCTCTATCCGCAATGCGTTCCTCGTAGCGTTTCGGATCTCCTTTCTTTAATGCAACTTCGAAGAAGAAGGTCGTTCCACGCCCTACTTCACTCTCAATTTCAATCACGCCACCCATGAGATGTACGAGTTGCTGAGAGATGGATAATCCCAATCCGGTTCCGCCGTATTTACGTGTATACGATGCATTCACCTGACCGAAGTTTTCGAATATTTTCTCGACTTTATCTTCCGGAATTCCAATGCCGGTATCAATGACCGCGAATCGAATCATCCCGTCCTTTTCGGTCAATTCAATGACAACGCTTCCTTTCTCGGTGAACTTAATGGCGTTTCCAGTCAGATTGATCAGCACCTGACTCAATCGAATCGGATCGCCCATCACAATGTCTTCGATTCCCGTTTCGATCTTTACGATGAGCTCCAGGCCTTTTTCTTCGGCCTTGTACATGAGCGTGCTTTTCACCTGATCGACCGTTTCGTATAGCGAGAAATCGATTTCTTCCAGTTCCATTTTGCCCGCCTCGATTTTCGAGAGATCCAAAATGTCGTTGATGATGTGCAGGAGATTTTCTGACGATTTCTTCACCTTCTCAAGATAGGATCGCTGCTTGGGTTGAAGGGGTGTGTTTAGCACAAGGTTGGTCATTCCCATGACTGCGTTCATCGGCGTACGGATCTCATGACTCATGTTGGCGAGGAACTGCTGTTTGAATGCTTCGGATTGTTCGGCACGTTCTTTCTGCTTTCGGACTTCTTCGGTTCGTTCCATCACGATGCCTTCGAGTTTTGTGTTTTCGCGGCGCAATCGCGCGGAGTTCAGTTTTACAATTCCAAAAATGAAGAAAACACCGAGCATGAAAAAGCTCATGTATGCCCATGTCGTTCGGTACCACGGCGGAAGGATTTCAAAGGAATATTCGGCAACTTCACTCACGGTTCCATATACGTTTCTGCCCCGTACTTTGAATGTGTATTTTCCTTCCACAAGATTGTTGTAGCTCATCTCTCCTGAGGTGCGCCAACTCGACCAGTCTTTGTCTTTCCCTTCCAGTTTTACGCTGTATTCTAGTTTGTGGTCGGTTCCGTAGTATGCCGCACCATATTTGAAGTTGATGGAATTTTCTTCGTAAGGAAGAACCGGAACATAAGCATCGGGTTGTTGGGTGCTTGGAAATCCGTTTTTATCTGTGTAACTTCCATGAAAAATGGTCTCTTTATCATTGATTGTTACGCTTCTGATGAATGCTTTGTACGGCTGCCGATAATTGTACGAAACAGAAGGATCATAACGCACAATGGCCTCTGTTCCGCAAATCCAAACGATGTTATCGTCATCTTCGTAGATGTTCCAAAAATCCGATATGGGGACGCGTAACAAGGGCAATGAATCGTAGACAAAGCTGTTGTCTTTTTGTTTGCGGAGGATTCCGGTGGAACCATCTGTGGTTACCCAAACATCGCCGTTGCGCATTTCAGTAAGGTTGTAGGCGATGCGAGAACCGTCGCAGAATTGCTTCCCGAAAATGGGGTTGGGAACCAGCATTTTCTTTTTGTGATTGTAAGAATATACGCCGATTTTCGTTCCGAATACGACATTGCCACCAACGGTCGTCACCTCCACGATACCCATCTCTTCGGTAAGGCCGTTCAGGCTGTCAAGTGTGGTCACCTTGGGATGGTTGTACCCCCTCGAATAGTCGATGTAGGAAACTCCATTGTGTGCAGCCCAGAGGTTCCCCTTTGTGTCTTGGGCCAGAGAAAACGCCCAGTGGCGCAATGCGATATGATCTGCCATTTTTGATAGGCGATCACCTTTTAGCCGATAAGGGATTAAAATGTCATTGTGGGCAGCGAAAAGACCTGTTTCATCGTGTTTGATTGGCTGAAGAGATGTACATGGTGCGGAAAAGTATTGATTACGTGAGACTTCTGTCATTCCATGAAAAACACAAATCCCCTTACTGTATCCAACAATCAAGCTCTCACCTAACCTTAATGCGTGAAAGACCTGTTTGATTTCGTTATCCAGCGCAACCAATTTTCCTCGTTTGGACATGGGGTCACGTTGAATCCAATATCCGCCGCCAAATGTCCCGGTAAAGAGATGAGATCCATGTCGTGAAACACAGAGTGGAAATTCGTTTAGCCCACTGTCTTTATTGAGTAAAGATGTATGAAACGGGTATTCAACCAGGCTTACACCATTTCCTGTAGCCAGCCAAAGATTGCCCTCATGGTAGGATGGAAATATAACAGAATTTGATATAAGCCCTTCAGATTCGTCGATTATCTCAAGAATTTCGGCCGATTCATCGACAATAATGACTCCTTGCCCGTTCGTTGCAAGACAGTATTGATGCTGACCTATTTCACAGGCATTTTTAATTGTGTAGCCGGAAATTTTAGACCTTACGGAGATCAGTTCATTCTGTTTAAGTTGAAAGATTCCTTGTTCATTCGTAATCGCCAAAAGTGCCCCATTGCTTCCTGCAAACATGGCTTTTAAACTGGGAAGAGTGCTCCCCTCTCCACGGAGGATTTCGTGTAGCGAATCGCCTTTGAATTCGAACCACTGTTCTTTTTTTGCAACAAACAATCCGGCAGAACTGCTGCATATTCGGAGAAATGGATTTTCGCGCGTTGAATTCCATCGGGTAAATTGACCGTTCGTATACCGCAGAATGCACTGATTGGAGAGGAAGTACACTGCTCCTTGATGTGACAGAACATTAAAAATGCGACCAATATTTTTTTCACTTTTCAGTTCCTTGACTAAGGAAGAATAGTGCAGTAGGCCATTTTCATCAGCTTGCAAATACCCCACTTCTTTATCGCCACCGGTGTAGATCCTACCATTTTCGTCAGCGGCAAACTTGAAAAACAACTTGTCCTCTGTGCCGGGAATCATGCTCCAATCCGTACCGTCATAGATGAGCATACCAGAGGTATTGGAAACAAGAATTCTCCCGTCGTTCAGTTGTCCGATACACCAGTTTTGAGGGCTTGTAGTATGGTTGTTGGATGCATAAGAAAGGGGGGTAAAATTGGTGATGAAAGGCAGCCCCGTTTGTGCATTTACCAATGGGTTTGCCACCATGCAAAGCACAAGTATCAATGAGCTGATCAATTGGATCAAGTTGTGAATTAAGTGGCTCATGGAAGTGGTTCGTAACACATTTGACAAGATAGCAATTATAAGAAGGTGGGTAGAACTTGGGTGAAATGCGTTTGGAAGTCAGTATCATTTGAGTACATTTACTCAAGTCTTTCATGACATTAAGCCGAAATATTATTACACGCATCATTGGATTCGTAACCCTCGTATTCAGTGGAAACAGGAAATTTGATAATATTGAAATTGACTTACAGTGGGTTCAGGTTTTTGCACTGAATAGCAGTGATGATCACTTATCTTGTAACGAATATTAATCTATACTAAATATGCCACACGGAACAGTCATTACAACCAGCGGAGGACAAGGAGAAGGAACTGCCTATGTTTATACTTCCGAAGATCCGGGAGGAGGGCAGGATCAAAAAATTATCTGGGATATTGATAAATTTCCGAGGATCGGTCCGGGACATGTCGTCAGTCTTGATGATGAAAAGGTTGTAAATGGAATCGAAGAACGAGGAGTCGGGAACGTGAATAAAACGGGTTCAAAACTAACGGTTACCAGCAGCAATGGTACTTGTCTCGTAGGCCCTGTTTCTACCATTGACGGTGAATCACATGCCGGCCAGAAGGGTGTTTCCTTTGCAAACATCAAAGGAAATGCCTCCTACATTCAATCTGGCAGGTCGTAAATACCATCCCATGAATTGCCCCGATTCTGTCTTGAATACAGGAGCTTTTTGGGGAACACGAGGCAATGGGAGAAATCAGAGACAGGCACTCGAAATGAATCGCGCTGCAAGCAGCTTTTCACGATTCTAACCTTGATGTGAAACAGAGCACGATTCGTACCATTCGAATCGTTTAGTTATGCTAATGAAAAAACCATGACTGGTACCTCAACACATCCTTCAGACATTCAAATTGCGTTGCAATCCATCAATTTTTACGATCACGACCTGGGTGTATCGCGAACGTCTATGTACCTGTTTCCATTCGGCCCCTCGTGGCAACCCCTGAATATGTCGTATTCCGCATATTCTCTGAATGATATTCGCGATGCAGCTGAAAACGATCAGATCGTGGTCAAAGCACAAATGATGAATGTAGCGTCTAAAGTATTTGCACGAATCCGGGTTACAAACGATACCCTGTCAGCGCCCGCTGATTTTCATAAAGCAGCATTTGATGACTTCCCGGGAGGTGACGCGTTAGGAGAGATCAAACCCCAAAATGTATACTTCAGCGAAACCGGTCAGTCCCTTCAGGGAAAATCCAGCGAGGTGCAATTCAAGTTATCGGGAGTCAAATTTCACAAGAATGGCGTGGGGATTTACGATATCTACTGGCGCTGGGAATATTTGGAATTGAAATTAACGGAGGACGGAAATGATTTTATCGAAGTCGGCGATTGGACCGAGTTTGAGATTTCTCAGCATCGGATTTTTGTAACGCTGTATCTTCCCGGGATTCCGTTTACAGCGTATCCATTCCGGGAGGCCTTTCGAGATGATTCGCACAAATCACCAGTTTGGGCTAAAGTACTGTTGTGGGCATGCAAATGGGCAGATGGCAGTCAAACGGTAGCTCAGGCAGCGCAAGCAATCGCAACGGAACTCTTCAATTCAGATGTGTTCACGTACAATGTAGATGCTAACTATTCCAAACATGCTGACCAGGCGGGAAAGGAACCGCATACGATGTTGGATCACACCACGGCGTTTTACCTTTCGAAGGTGCTGGAGCGATTATCCGGAGGATATGGTCGGGGAGCGAATGTGAATTGCCTTGATTGTGCGCTTACAGTTGCGTCGTTAACGAATGTATTGGGTGGAAACCTGGAAATCGGGAAATTGCAAAATACGCCAGACGAACGGACCGTTCCGGAAGTAATCAAAAAAAACAGCTTTCAGTTAAGGGATATTTGTGCGATAGGATCAACTGTTGAGGAATCCATGAAATGGCTGAAACGGGCCGATGGTAAAAGCTATTTCACGTACCACTTCATCGCCTGGTTGCCAAACAATCCTGAAAAACCGGATTTTTCAGATCCGGACAATCGGGTCTTTGATGGTTGTCTTGAGTTTGCGGCGGCAAAAAAAGGAGAATCCGGCAGGTCTCCGTCTGGTATGCGTTTAGGGGGGGATGATGACAAGCACGGATATCGTCATAACCTTGCAAC
>JAURNA010000254.1 GCA_030830385.1 Crocinitomicaceae bacterium
CAAAACGGCGATCCATTCCAGATAGGATGTATACAGAACCTCTTGTATGAATTCTCCGAAAAAATCCATGCGGTAAAGATAATGGAGTTATTCGGAGAGTGCTTCGAGAATCAGCTGACCGAATTGAGCCAGTGCCGGACGTGCGATGGCTTCGTATTCGTAAATTCCATCGTTGACAACGTCATTAGCGTTTACATAGATGCTTGCGGTGAGCACGTATTCAATGCCACGTTTTGTATCCACGACATAAGCGGTTTCCGTGACAAACCCGTACGAGATTCCAATTTTCGAATAGCTGATTACATGATCGTACGCTGGGTTGTTGTCTCCTTTTACGATATACTTGAATACGTTATCCGGATAATGTTTGGTTTCTGTGTATTGGGATTTTCTCAAATCCGATGGTACTTCCCGCAGTGACTTCATCAAAAAATCGCGGTCTTCCGCTCTGATGTGCCATTGTTGCTCTTCGTCAAATTGACCGGGAAAAACCAAGCGTACCATGGTTTCATGAAGTTCATCCAATGGGAAATCGAGGTTGTAGTTAAAATCAAAAGGCCCCGGAACGATGTCCCGGCGATACTCGTGTTTGCTGCCCAGTAATTTGGTGGAATCATATACGTATGCAGCTGAAAACTCTGACAAATCCATTCGCGAAGGAGCCTGGTAATGCGTTTTTCGAAGCTCATTATCGGTAATGTGCAACCCGTTAGTGAGTAAGCTTCCGGGGAATTCACATCCGTTGAAACACCGATAGATTTTGGTCGAATTCAACCCCTTTTTCTGAAGTTTTTCTCTGATCACCGTGGGAGTCAGGTAATGAAACAGGGTGTTGAAGTAGTGATTGTCGCTCACGACGATGAGTTCCCGGATCATTTCCTTAAAATCAATGGTTCCTGACTCGGATCGATCCACATAAGTCATATTGCCACAGTGTACATCGCGGTGAATTTTCGGGATTGATTCCAGCGACAAGGAATGCGTGTTGAGTTTTTCCATCGTCAAAAGGGCAACGGGTAACTTAACTGTACTGGCCGGATAATGATATCGATTATGCAGATGGGATTCGGTTGTCAGATTCACAGCAGCTGAATCCTTCACAATTGTAGTGAGAACGAATTGGAATCGGAATTGTTCTTCATTGAGGATTCGATCTACAAGTTTGGACTTCTCCCGAATCTGACTTATAATTGACGAGGTGTCTTCCTGTCCCAACATGTTGAAAGGAATACTAACCGTTGTCAGAAGAAGGGGAAGAATTGTCCGAATCATTGTTCTTTGATACATAATAAATGACCACCGCCGGAACCATCGTGCCCAAAGACCATAGCAGATACATGTAGTCGTTTCCTGCAAAATAGCCGATCATCCAAAGACAGATGGCGATGAAAATAATAGGGGCAATTGGATATGCTATGGATTTGACGACGTGATCAGGAGTGGTTTCTCCTGTTTTCTTTTCCCTATGGCGAAGAATAAACACCCCCATCACTGTAAGTGTTGAGAAAATGATGAGTGTCAACGAAATGTACTGAATGATGTCCTCGAAATTACTGAAAACAACCAGCAATGCCGAAACGAGCAGGATGAACAAAATTCCGTATTTGGGTGTTCCTCCACGGGTCTGGTTGCCCAGTTGTGCAAATAGTTTGTAGTCCTTACCAATTTCTTCTGCCACGCGGGGGCCCGCAATGAACATCGCACTTACCCCTGAGATCAGCGCAAGTGAGAAAACCATGCTGAAGATCAGTCCAACGTTATCTCCCAGGATTTTATTGGCGACGACATTCCCCAAGTCAACCTGAAATGCAAGTTCATCAAACGACGCAACGTACATGAATACGAAGTTGAGAAGTATGTAAATCACAGTGACGATCAATGTTCCAACCAAGAGAGAAAAAGGTAAGTTCCTTTTCGGGTTTTCCAGGCTTCTCACGATGTACGTACTCGCATTCCAGCCGCTGTATGCAAACATTACCCAGGCCAGTGCTCCTGCGAATGACAGGCTGAAAATCGTATCGTTTGTTTTATCCGTAGGTGCAAAACGCACACCCGAAGGTTCATAGTCTCCCAGAAAAAGAAAGGGAATCACAAGAAAGACGAGAA
Source organism: Crocinitomicaceae bacterium (assembly GCA_030830385.1). Classification (GTDB taxonomy): domain Bacteria; phylum Bacteroidota; class Bacteroidia; order Flavobacteriales_D; family Crocinitomicaceae; genus UBA4466. The sequence continues at coordinate 2,107 of JAURNA010000254.1, forward strand.
TCAGCCCTAATTTGACGTAGGTCATGAGGTTTTGAAAAATTCCTCCCATCTTCACTCCTTGCAAGTGAATCATCGCCACCAGCCCGAGTATAAACAGCGCTACGACTTTTGAATAGGGCATAAATGTGAACGATAAATCAAGTCCGCTTTCTTTTGAAAATCCGAGAACAGGCAGGAAGTATTCACCTGCCGCAAGAGCAAGTGCTGCAATAGCCGCAGAGAACCCGACAATGAGAGAAATCCATCCGCTGATAAACCCCAAAAGTGGGTGGTAAATGTGCGATAAGAATGCGTATTCTCCGCCGGATTTGTTCACTCGGGTCGCCACCTCTCCATAAACGGTTGCTCCGCAAAGGGCAACCAGTCCTCCCAACGTCCAAATGACGAGAATCGAAAACGCATCAGGAATTCCTGTATCGATTACCTGAAATCCCAGGGCAGTAAAAATCCCGGTTCCAATCATATTTGCGATGACCATGTTGGTCGCTACCGACCGGGTGTATTTCTGAGCCATAGTGTCTGAAGATGATGCGGTCTAAAGTACTTTTTTTTCGCAACAAACCTTCTCGACTAAAGATATTTGAGCATTTTTGTCAAAACTCCAATCACCCGATATGATTCGATGTATCCCTGGATTTGGACTGCTGATTCTTGTTGC
>JAURNA010000036.1 GCA_030830385.1 Crocinitomicaceae bacterium
ACGGTAATTGTAAATGCCTCTTCGTCGAAGCAAAAAGGAGAAGCCAACGTTGAATCATATGCATAGTACGTGCCGCTAACTGTCACCCAATCACCTGCAAAGTACTGATTGCCTGTAGCACCGGGACCATCATAGTAAACCTCATTGCCGGAAAGATTCGTTCCTGCAATTGCCGGAAGTTGAATGCTATCGCACACTACCAACGGGCCGGGGTTTGTAACATCTGGTGTTGAATTGATCGTGATCGAAACCGGTTCTTCGTCCCAGCATGATGGAACGGTTAGCGTTGAGTCGTATGCATAAACGGTCAATGAGGTCGTTACCCAGTCATTCGGAGCCAATTGAGTGCCTGATGTTCCCATTCCGGTGTAGTACGCCTCATTTCCTGTGAGATTTGATCCGGTAATCGCGGGCAATTGTACGCTGTCACACGCGGAAAGCGGTGCAATCGGATCAAGAATCGGCGCTCCGGGATTGATCAATGCGACATTGATTGTGTCGGAAATACAACCATTACCATCCGTGAAGGCAACGTTGTAATTACCCGATCCCAGCATAAGAATGTCCGGGGTATTCGAGAGGTTGGCGACCGGATCTGATCCGCTTGCTGTCCCTGTCCAATCGAGGGTTCCTGTATTGGATGGACCCGAGTTCAACGTAACTTCGATTGATCCATCGGTAAAATTACACGCTGTTGGATTATTTCCTGTTGCAGCGATGACCGGAGAGGTATTTACTGTAATCGTGAATATTTCATCATCCGAACAGTTGTTTGGCAGACCCGTATTATCGTAGGCGTAGAACGTACCGCTCGCTGCAATCCAATCACCTGCATTGTACGTGGTTCCGATACCGCCCGGGCCGTTGTAATAGGCCTCGTTTCCGGTGAGGTTCGTTCCTGTGATCAATGGCAACTGAACGCTGTCACAAGCCGTTATTGATCCTGGGTTGATCACATCCAGCGATGGAGTCACGTTAATGGCGAACATTTCCTCATCTGAACAGAAGCTGGGGGCTGCGGTGCTGTCGTACACATAGTACGTTCCACTTGACGTAATCCAGTCACCCACAGCGTACACATTCCCCGTTCCGGAGGTCCCGTCATAATATGCTTCATTTCCACTGAGGCTGGTTCCTGTGATGGGGGGAAGTTGAACACTATCACACGCCGTAAGAGTTCCGGGATTTGTAATGCCCGGAGATGGCACAACGGTAATTGTAAATGCCTCTTCGTCGAAGCAAACAGGAGAAGCCAACGTTGAATCATATGCATAATACGTACCGCCAACCGTTACCCAATCGCCTGCAAAGTACTGATTGCCTGTAGCACCGGAACCATCATAGTAAGATTCATTACCTGTGAGGGCAGTACCTAAAATCGTTGAAAGCTGCACGCTATCACATCCACTCAACAGACCGGGATTCGCAACATCTGGTGTTTGGTATACGGTAACGGTTACCGGAATTCGGAAAGATCCCGGACAAACGCCTACATAATATGTTGTTGTCGTCGCGACCGGACCTAGCGCAAAAGAAGTTCCTGAATGAACAGATACCCCGTCAAATTGCGTGGTAAACCACTCTATCGTTCCGGGAGCCGTTCCGGTGACGGTTACTGACAACGTCGCGCTTACTCCTGCACACACGGACTGATTGTTCGCTGTGAGGTTAAAGTATGGCATACCGCCCAATATGGTTGGGGTGATTGCATCATTCCCCTCGGTCGCTCCGTTTGGTGGGAACGAAGACATGTGTGACGAGTTGGTCGTTCCCGCTGCTCCACTGTTTATTATTGCAACAGGAGTTCCTATGCGGTACGCGACCGAACCTCCTGATCCCGAACCTCCGGGCCCATCAGCTTCCTCAGTTTGGGCGGGAAATGGTAAGCCAGGTTGATAAATTGAGAGGTTCTGATCTCCTCCGTCTCCACCATGTACATCAACAGTAATCGTATTTGGAACAGCATTTTGGTTCACGATGCGAATCGTACCTCCGGCACCACCTCCTCCGGCACCGTCAACTCCCAATCGAGAATTTCCTGATGTGGCCACGGCATTGGTTGGGTTTGAATCTTGTCCATTTTCTCCTGACGCTTCAAATGTACCTGAACCTGAAATGTTTCCGTATGAAATCACATAAACGAGACCTCCACCTCGACCACCAGCGCCTCCTTCACCTGAATCCTGATCACCGGCACCACCCCCACCTCCAAAAAAGATGCGGTTCCAGTCAAAAATCAACGGGTGTCCGCCGAATCCACCATTATCCTTCCTTCGGTCACCTTGCCATAAATCATTTCTAGGTCCTATTACGGATTCATCATTGTCAATTTCCGAAAGGGAATATCCTCCACGACCTCCTCCAGATGACGTTGATCCTCCAAAACCGGCAGATTCAAGATCCCAAATCGCTGAATACCCCTTGGGATTTCCCTTTCCTGAATACGTTCCAAGTGCTACATTACCACCGCCGCCGCCGCCAGTACCTCCGTAGCCTCCACCTCCGCCGCCATTGGCAGCAGCTCCAATTCCGTATCTCGAGAAAAGAGCATCGTATTCGGTATGATAACCGCCTATTCCTTCTCCTTTTTCCGATCCTTCCCGATTATCAAAAGAACCCAGCTTACGAATTGCATTTGTCGACGTCTCCGCAGGATAACTTGCAGGGTCCAATTCACCACCACGGAATCCATATTCAGAAGCGCTTATGGAACCGTTAACGTCAAGTGTAGCTTGAACTTCAAGCCCTGTAATTCCTCCTGTATTTCCGTTCCATAACGTAGGCACAATCGATGTACCCGCGGGGACCGTTAAGTTATCAAATCGGGGTATCCGAACAACTTGAACATGATGCGCAGACGTGTAATTATTTGTCAATGGACAGTTAAGGTTGATGGTCGTACTTCCCGAAACACTCAGAACTTCGCGTGTTTCATAGAGTCCGCAATTCCGGTAATCGTAAATTCGCCCAAAATGATGAATGTTAACATTTGGACCAATAGAGATTTGATCGTCGTTGACTGTATAATTTCCTCCCCAAATCGTTGTTGGAGTCGTGTTGATATCCATCAAAACACCTTGCATCTGAATGATGAGAATGAGATCTCCGGGCTCCAAAGATCCCACGAAAACACCTCCATTCATGGCATTGTTATTAACTGCGATACTGGTTCCACCCGCCGTTGCATCAGCGATTAAGTGGGTATACGTGTTTACGACGATACCTGCTGCCGGTACTGTATAGTCACCATGCTTCGTACGTTGTCCAAAAGAAGTGCATTCAATGCTTAAAAATAACACCACGAGGACATAACATCCTAAAATTTTCATAAAATAGATAGTAGGTTTCAGTTTCCAAACGAAAGGTACGAAAAAAAATTTGGCTTTAAACGTCGTTTTCAAGCAGGTTCCTGACCATTCTGCTCACTGCCGGACATACTCTGGTATTCCTTTCTGTAAGCGATAATATTTGAGTCATTTTTTTTCGGTCTGTATGCGGGTATTCGCGGCAAGCCAACGGACGTACTCCATAGATGTTACACGTATTATCTTGTTCGTTCAAAAAATGGCAGGGAGCTTTTTTCAAAACCCAGTCTTCATCAATGTCCATTTCAAGATATGAATCGATGAATTCAGTCTCTTTCATCCTAAGATGTTTAGAGATTCGTTTGATGTCGATATCGCGAAAAATCGGGCTTGTGGTCTTGCAGCAATTCGCACAACTCAGGCAGTCAATTTCCTGAAAGACCTGATCGTGCTGTTCATGAAACAGCGTATCTACCTCTCGAGAATTGCGCTTTTTCAATCGCTTTAAACCCGCCTGAATCTGCTTTTTATGAGCACGGGCATGGTAAAGATCAGACTGGTATTTCATAACGACCGGCTTTTGATTATTTACCGCGAATTTACGGAAGAATGGAAGAATTTGATCCGGTGGTTGCTGTGATTGAACCACAGGGATAAGGAGTGACATACAGCGAAGAGTCCGTGTTTACTTCTGGTAATCGTAAACCCTATTCAAGAGGATGGAAAGCCATACACACACCGCTTTGATGTCGTACTTTTCGCACAACTCTTGCAAACCTTGTCTTTTATGTTCAATCAGGTTCAACATTCTCTTCCTCTATTTTAAGTATACGAATTTCGGTTATGTTTGTTTCACACAATGAATACACGGCTCATAACGGTCCTGCTCCATACGAAGCAACACCTTTTCTTGGGTGTAATTACCTTCGGTGCTACTTCGCGGTGTTGCACGTGTGTTATGCACATTCGTCTATCAGGGTCAACATTTCCTGGTTTGGGCGAATGTATGTTCTTTTTCCATCTATCCGTTTAGATCCGAGATCATTAAAATTTGAAGCCATCGTCCAGAATGGGAAGTCTTCAAAGTTTTCAACTTTATACTTCCAGTATTCAATATCTTCAATGCGCTTATTGATGAAGGCAATGCACGATCGGTCGCCGTTTGTTGGGAAAAACTCAATATCACCTATAAATCCCTGAATCTTATTGGGGTCAACCAGGTGTTTTCTGATTAGCTGATTAATCATGTTATCCAAAAAGAAGTACCTGAAATTCGCTAATTTATCCGCCTTTACGTCCGGAACAATTACCGTATACCTTGTGATGGAATGAGTTACAACCCAACAACGTTTTCCAAATATTACCACATAATGAGCATTCCATGAATTCTGGTGGCTTTGCATTTCACGTTTGTCAGGAAGTTCATTCACGGATAGTTTTTTATAGCTCTTCCGAATTTTATCGGAAACATAAATTATCGTTTTCATTTTTGATTTCTACTTGTTGTGAATAATGATCGGCGGCCAGAAATTCGTATGGTCCCTGGCACCATTTTCTCTCAAAATTAAGAATGTTTTTCAACCCTGATTAAATTTGTATTTGAACCAGATTCATTCCACTTGATTCCTTCTCTGAATTGATTTCAATACCTGATTCCACAGAAGGGGGAATCCTACCATTTTACCGGCAATATCGCAAATGGTAACTTGGATTTCTGCGTGGGGTTCATTTATGCCCCGGGTTGCCCGATTGCAATTAACCATTCGATTTTTTACGTCCTCTGTCAGGATAAGCCTGCTCACGTGGGAAGACGTGAAGACTCCTCCCGGGTACTTAGAAGAGAAAACAGGAGCGTTTTCACACTCCTGTTTCTTCGGGACTAAATTCCGTATTCATTAAATTACATCGAATACCACCAGAAATGCCAAGATAACAGCGGCTAATCCGCACAGGTATGCCAATCCCGGAAGCAACCAGAACCCTCCAATAGCAATCAGGAACAGTAATAGATCTACCCAGAACATGGTGGTGATTCCATCCACAATAGCAACGGCTACAGGTGGTAAAAACAAGCACAGAAGTACCAAAATGACAATCATCAAAGGGTCTGTTGTATCGGTTCGCGCAGATTTTTTTTGAGCAGACTTCGACTCCATCGAAGATGTACGTTCGCTGGTCTTTTTCTGAGTTGTTTCCTGAATTGCCTGCGTATCAAAAGCTGGCGAATCGGATAATCCATCCATTGATGTTGATCCGAATTCAACCGTTTCCTTCTCGAACGACTCCTCTGATCCTGAAGCATTACTGCTTTCAACGACCTGAGCAATTTGACGTCTAGTGCTCTTTGCATTGTCACGCTCTATTTTACGGGAGTCACGTTTTGTTTTCACCTCCGGCGAACTCTCGTTTTTCACCTCTTCATAGGCCACGTTCTTTTTTGAGTCTTTGAACGTGCTCTTCTTATTGATGTGAAACCCTTTGTTGTACTTGCGCTTTGCGACCAATCGATTGCTTACCACTTGATTCGAAGAACTACACGAACCAAGAATGAGTCCGACAACCATCATCAAACTTACGAATACTGACTTTTTCATTTTTAAATACTGCTTTATGTTAATTGTTTTTTAGTTCCATGGCCCGTAATGTATTGATCATCAATGACGCGATCGTCATGGGTCCAACTCCACCGGGCACAGGTGAAATATACGAACATTTCTCGGCTACTTCGTCAAATTTGACATCACCTTTTAATGCCCATCCCTTTTTCTTCGTTGCGTCTTCAACACGAGTGGTTCCAACGTCAATAACTACTGCACCTTCCTTCACCATATCGGCAGTCACAAACTCCGGACGACCCATTGCCGCAACAATGATATCTGCTTTGGAAACCACTTCTTTCAGATTTTTTGTTCGGCTGTGCGTCAGCGTTACCGTGCAGTTTCCGGGGTTCTTATTTCTGCCCAACATGATACTGAGCGGAGTTCCTACAATGTTACTCCGACCGATGATAACGCATTCTTTTCCTTCGGTTTCGATTTCATATCGACGCAATAACTCAATAATTCCTGCGGGCGTTGCCGGAAGAAACCCGGGGAGGTCCAGAACCATGTTTCCAAGGTTCATGGGATGGAATCCGTCTACGTCTTTTCTTGGATCGATGGCCTGGGTTACTTTCAATTCATCGATATGTGCCGGCAGCGGCAACTGAACGATAAATCCGTCAATGCTGTTATCGTTGTTTAAGGCGTCTATTTTATCGAGTAACACTTGCTCGGAAATGGTTTCATCGTATCGAATCAGCGTACTTTCGAAACCAATTTCATCACAGGCTTTCACCTTTGCCCCGACATAGGTCATCGAACCTCCGTCGCTTCCAACCAAAATAGCAGCCAGATGCGGAATTTTCTTTCCGTTTCGTTTTCGTGTGTCAACTGCCTCTTTCAATTCGTTTTTAATGGCTTTTGCTGTAGCTTTACCATCCAATATTTGCATGCCGTATTTTTTTTCAAAGATAAGTGGGATGCGTGCTGCTGCCTGAATTACTTTTCAAATGTTACCAACAGCGGTTTTCGTATTTTTGGAAAAAACAGCGAAATGAAACGTACATTTTTCATCTTATTTCTCTTGGTAAGTATAATGACCAACGCGCAAGGACCCGACGGAACCGAACTTGGAGTTGACGCCTACTTCGGTGCTTCTACCAATGGTGGAAACTTGTCGTTAGGACTCAAGTATGGGTTTAATTTCGGAGAAAATTACATCATCGGACCTTCATTTCGCTACCAGCGCACGTGGAATAACAATGTGCTGACTGGAAATAAGAGTGGATTCAACGTATTCGGTGGAGGTGTATTCGGACACGTACGATTGTACAACCTTTTGTTTTTGGGGGCTGAATTTGAAACGATGCGCACCCCACTGTCACAAGGTGGTCTCGTGAGCATAACGAATTCTTCGTGGATTCCGACGCTGTTCCTTGGAGGGGGATATTCTCAGGAGTTTAACGAGAAAATTCGGATTAACGCCGGAGTCATGTACGATGTGGTGAATCATGTACAAAGTCCGTTCCAGCAAGGTTATTTCTTACGAAAGGCGAATGGCGCGCTGATTCCAATGATTTATCGAATCGCTTTCTTTTTCCCATTGACATAAAAAAACCCTGACACTAACGGTCAGGGCCTTTTCGTATTCATTTTTCTCGTTCCACCTAAAACATAGGTTGCTGAGGGGGAGGCGGTGGTGCCAACGTTCCCGCCGCACCGAAATCGTTGAACTCAATATAGAACGCAAGTGGTCCGGATTGGTATGCTTTCTCGGATGGAATGTAAATTCGGTAAATCCCTCCTTTATTCAACGATGGAAATGATTCTTTCCATCCCGGAATCAGCTGCCCGAGATTCATCTTCAAAGGCCGCCCCATCATGATGGAGCTTTCCAAAGTGTCTCCCAGGGCATTGGTTAGAACGTAATGCACATCAATGTCGCTTGTTACGTCTGGTTTTCCTCCACTACCCGGTTCGATGGTTTCGCAATAAATACCCGTCGATCCGATCTGACGAACTCCATTTTTCTTCTTCACTTCTTCCCACCATGCTGGTGCTGCGGCGATGTTTTTACGGATAAGTTCTTCCTGCTCCGCCTTCATTCGTTCATCGATTATCTTATTAAATTCATCAATGGCAGCAATTCTCTCACTCGAATTCATATAGGTGGTGTCACTTCCGAGCAAACCATGCTCAAACCCTTTTTTCACCATTTCCAAATCAACGTCCTCGACGATGTCCATCTGGGTCATCCCGAAGAAGAATTTTGAAGCCGTAACCCGACCTATACACGCCGATCCTTCGGCAACATAATTCGTATCCAGATCCTGGCCGTAAGGCCCAAGAAGATTCTGCAGGGTAATTTCGCAATCCGTTGGCTGCTCAAGCGAAAGATTTTCGTTGAACCCTTTCACAAGCTTATCCGTGTCAAGCATATCGAAACGCGGGTTTGAATTCAACAGACCCTTTGCATTTTCCACGCCAATGGCGTACGAATACTTTTCCTTTTCTGATGTAAAATCCAGGATTTCAGCCGAATCTTTTCCCGCTGTGTCTCCGCATGCTGCGAGGAATACGAACGGAAGTATGTAAAGAAGCTTTTTCATTAGGCGATTTCTAGTAATTCAACATCAAAAATAAGGGCCATGTACGGCTCAATTGGACCTCCGGGATGCGGACTTGCACCGTAAGCGAGGTGTTCCGGAATGTACAAACGGTACTTCGATCCGGCAGACATCAACTGAAGGGCCTCTGTCCATCCCCGAATGACCTGATTGACACCAAATGATGCAGGCTGACCGCGTTCCACAGAGCTGTCAAATACCGTTCCATCAATGAGCGTTCCGTGGTAGTGAACAGTTACCGTACTTGTCGATGACGGCTTATCTCCGGCTCCTTCAGCAATTACTTCGTACTGCAATCCGGAGTCCGTTGTTACCACATTGTCCTTCGCTCCGTTTTCTTCCAGGAACTTTTGACCTGCTTCTTTGTTTACTGCAAACTTAGCCTCTGAGGTATCACGGAGATAATTTTGAATCATTCCTTCTGCTTCATCCGGAGCAAATTTTGGTTGATTCCCACCGAATACGTCTTGTATCGCCTCTCCAATTTTATCACCATTAAGGCCTTCTAGATTTTGCTGCATCAAGCTTCCTGCGAGACTCATTCCCACACAGTAGCTTACAGCATCTACATCATGTGTCATCGAAAAAAATTTGAACAAAGATAGCCTTTAATAATGTACGGGAGAGTTATGCATCAAGAATGTAGTGCATTTTCGATGTCGGTTCATCATTTGTGTTCTTCCATCAACCATCAGATGAAACCAGGAATTGGCAACGGTTTTCCAGTACTGCCCCAATCATTAGCACGTATCGTTCATTGCCAGAAAGTCACAGAGCCTTTCTCTCGCCTCTTCTGGATAAAATATTATCCTCATCCCGAGGGGGCGACACCACAAATCCCTTACATTTGTTTTCGGATTTCCAAACACTTTTTAAAACAAATCTTCAAAATGTCGGCGAAACGAGGGAAAGCGATCACAATTGGAACCCTTATAGCATCCGTTGCAATCATTGTTCTGGCTGTCATTGCTTACAACAAATACATCGCACCGAGCATTCGAAACAACATCGATCAAGTGAAGACCATTCCCTTTCAGGAAGGAACCTTTTTCTTTGTGAAAAGCGACCATCAGGAAGGGATTTACAGTCTTGAATTGGAAATTAACGGAAGTGCCCCTGAAAATTTCGAACTGCTGATCGGCTCAGAAAAAAACCTGTTTGAGCAGCGTGCTTTGGTGAAGAACAACACTGAACTCGACTACGTGTTTGTGTCGGATTGGTATGCCGATTCATGCTATCTGCAAATCCGTCCAACGAATAGCAGTCGATCGGATTCTCTCGAGGTACATTGCCGATTTATTTCCACGAATTAGGAACGATCTGAACTTCGCGCTGTTTTCTTGTTATTTTTAGTCTCATGAAAATCAACAACGCAACTTCCTGGGCAATTTTGTTGTCGTTTGTGGTAGGCGTGCTCTACATGGGCCGATCGATCATTTTGCCGTTTGTGATTGCCTTGCTCGTTTGGTTTGTTGTGAAGAAAGTGGGCGACCTTTTGGACAAGGTTCGGTTTGTGCATACATACATACCGCGCTGGTTCAAAACGCTGATGGCTTCGGCTCTGATATTTTTCATTCTCAGCTTATCCGGGAAAATGCTGACGGCAAACCTAGAGGACCTGTCCGGTTCGTATGAAAACTATGCAAAGAACGTAGAAGATATTGCAGGAAAAATGAATTCCGCACTGGACATTGACGGCACGTTCAATGTAGACGTCCAGAAAGAGTTAAATACCGTATTGTCACCGGATTTCATTACACCGTTTTTAAACTCAATATTTCAGTCAATATCGGAGATTCTTGGCAGCCTGCTGATGATTTTCTTCTACACGCTTTTCCTCTTCATTGAAGAAGGGTTGTTCCAAAAGAAAATGCACCTGATCTTTAATAGCAAGGACCAATACAAAAATTTCATCAACACCATGAAGAAGATTGAGAAGATGCTTTCGCGCTACATAGCTTTGAAATCTCTGGTAAATCTCTCCTCGGCCTGTCTTGCCTTCGTTTTGATGTGGTTGGTGGGAATTGATAGTCCGTTTTTCTGGGCAGCATTGATTTTCTTCTTTAGCTTCAT
>JAURNA010000255.1 GCA_030830385.1 Crocinitomicaceae bacterium
GTCAAACAAATATAACGATTTATTCGCTTATTGTTTTTATTTCATCTCTGGCTACACCGATTTTTTTTCTCATAATCAGAATTTTGACTTAGTTCGCATGGGCCAACTAAACATGTTACTTAGCGCTGCTCACTGGGTAGAGCACCGGTATCATGTTAGGATGTGTCGTGTAATCATCGAGGGGACACATGTCGTTTTCGATCATCGACTTTTACTTAAGCCAACAGAAGGTTGATGCACGAACAACATACCCTCTCAAACACGATACGGGTTGGCAAATTGAATCTATTGAGTAGATTGACAAAAAAATAACACGACGATCATTGCATCGAATATTGTGTGTTAATTGCAACGTTCAAATTGGGGGATGCCAAGATTGTTACTTTAGTTTATGGGTACAGATAAATACTCCGGAAAAGTGAACAAAACCGAACGGCAGCAGTTGAGGGTAGGTACATTGCCTTTCTTATGGAGCGGTTCCCTTTTTTAGCGATTTTTACTTTCGATGGGTAGAAGTCCCGGATACTTTTTCCCTGACATCCGGACGTGACTTCTGATTGGCTTGAAATAATCAGCGATTGTCCATAATGTAGACATGACAATCATCGCTTTTGATCCGAAACATTACTTCAAAATTGACTGATGGAACATCAACATCGGAATTGTGGATTGTTTCTGTTGATTCAATTGCCGCAAACGTCAAAAGCCTGGTTCTTGATTTTTGAGCAGATGCAACAACTGCATTGGGGGAACAGTGAATTGCAGCACAGGTAATTTCTTTTGAGTAAACGAAACACATTTAATGCGATTTGCAGCTACGCAAAAAAATTATTCATTCCATGCAATCACAGGGATTATCAAAGATTAGTTCAACTCCGGGGAGTTTCCCCCGCCAGCCTTGTTGAAATCGCTCACTGAATTGAATCCCTGAAAAGTCAATTTTCGAAAGATTTTCAAGAAATACCAATGACTCCGGCAGGTTTCTGATCGGATTGTCATATAAATCAATGTGCTCAAGCGCTTTCATCATCCCGATACAATCCGGCAATTTCTCCAAATCATTCCGATTCACAATTAGTCTTCGCAGGGAGGTGAGATGACAAACTTCGGGAGGTAACTCGACAAGCTTGTTTTTTTCAACGTTGAGTTCTTCGAGGTACATTAATTCTCCCAGATACTTGGGCAAGGATGTCAACTTGTTCTTTCCTGCATTAAGGTAGACGAGTTTCTTAAAATTCGACAACCTCTCGGGCAGAGAAGTAAGTTTGCTTCTGGAAAGGTTCAATGCATAAACGGTGTCCGGATTTGCCGTAGTGACATCGTCCCAGTTATATACCGTGAGAGAATCAGGCTGCCCGAAGGCAGGTCTACATAATGCCAGCAAAATAATTACGCACAGTCTTTTCATCCTGAGTAAGTTGTTCCCGTAATTCGCTTAACGAGTCAAATCGCATTTCGTCACGTACCCGGGACAAGAATTGTACCGTTATGTACTGATCGTACAAATCTCCGGAGAAATCAAGCAGGTGTACTTCCATCGAAATATTATCGTGATTGGCTATCGTAGGACGCAATCCGATGTTCATCATTCCCTCGTACAACGCACCATCTCCCGTGAGCACATTTACAGCATAAACTCCCAAATTCGGTATCAGCTTCACATCGCTCTCAATGTCGAGGTTAGCCGTTGGAAAACCCAGTTCCCGTCCGATGGCATCCCCCTGAATTACTCTACCATGTAATTCAAACGGTTCACCGAGGAACTTTTCGGCTTGCGCCATTTGACCTGCCATAATCGCCGTTCTGATTTTCGTGGAACTCACGTTCATTTGATCGATTTCCTGAGGAGGAATTTCGATTACTTCGAATCCGTAGGTATCACAAACTTCGCGAAGAAAATCGATCGAACCTTCCCGATTCTTACCAAAGGAATGATCGTATCCAATGACCAATTTTTTAACCTTTAAACGGTTTACGAGGTAATCTCGAACGAATTCAAGTGCAGTTAACCGGGAAAACTCTCGTGTAAACGGGTGAACAATTATATTCTGTAATCCGATTCTCCGCAATTTGTCGATTTTCTCAACCTGAGTCTGTATGAGCCGCAATTGATGACTGTCCGGATACAAGACCATGCGCGGATGAGGATAGAACGTAAACAAAACGGATTCACCCCCTATTTGCCGAGCCTCGTTATTCAACTGCTCGATGATTTTTTGATGTCCCAGGTGTACCCCGTCGAAAGTACCAATGGTCAGGACAGGGTTTGGAATGTCGTGCAATTGCTCAAAGCCCTGGAAAATTCTCATTCTGTCGTCCGTTTAAACAAATGTAGAAAACTCGGTTTAATTACCATACGGACATTCGCGAATTCGCTGTTGAATGTAATCAGACGCATCCGGATCAAACTCATATTTGCGGGTGATCTCCACCATGATTTCCGCACACTCCTTCCATTTGGTGTCGTCCAGATGCATCTCATGTCGGCACGCACAATAATCATCCATGTCCGCCTCCATGGATTCCGTTCCTGAACATCCAACCAGGATCATAACGGAAATTGCAGCGGTAAACAGAAAGAGATGTTTCATAAAATGGGCGCCAATTAGTTGCAACAATACCACAAATTAGGTATTTTTGCAGAAGATTAGTGTTTTATTTAAAACAATTCTAAATAAAGGTGCACGCATTCAAAACGACGGAGAAATGATAACGGTCACAGAATCAGCAAAGAAGCAAGCCATCCGACTGATGAAAGACGATGGGAAAGAAGGCTTTTTCGTTCGCGTTGGTGTTCAGGGGGGAGGCTGCTCTGGTTTGATGTACCAACTGGATTTCGACAATCAACTCAAGGAAGACGACAAGGCATTTGAGGACAATGGAGTTAAGGTGGTGGTTGATAAGAAGAGTTATCTGTACCTCATCGGAACTACGCTCGACTTCTCGGGGGGATTGAATGGCAAGGGATTTGTTTTTGTGAATCCCAATGCCGACCGAACATGTGGCTGTGGTGAGTCTTTTTCAATATAACGTGTAAATGGGAAATTACACCGAGAACGAATTAGAAGAGGAACTCGAGAATCAGGAGTACCGATACGGGTTCACAACCGATATAGAATCGGATAAGATACCGAATGGACTGAACGAGGGCATTATCCGAATGATTTCCGCGAAAAAAGAAGAACCGCAATGGCTGCTTGATTTTCGGTTGGAATCATTTCGCATTTGGCAGTCGATGACAGAGCCGGAATGGGCGCATGTCCAATACAACAAGCCCGACTTTCAGGCCATCTCTTATTATGCCGCTCCCAAGCAGAGTAAAAAGTACGAGTCATGGGACGATGTTGATCCTGAGATGAAGGAAACGATGGCCAAACTGGGAATTTCGCTTGAAGAGCAAAAACGACTGACCGGTGTCGCCGTGGACTTTGTGATGGATTCTGTTTCCGTTGCTACTTCTTTCAAAGAAAAGCTTAAA
>JAURNA010000256.1 GCA_030830385.1 Crocinitomicaceae bacterium
CTTTGTGAAATGGTCCAAGGATAGGGAAATTGAAGACCTCTCAGCGATTCAGATTGGCGTAACGCCACTCAAGGATTCGATTTGGGCGAAGGGAAAATGCGGATTCAAAGCATTGCAATATATGTCGCTCGGAGCCGCTGCGGTGGTTTCACCCATTGGTGTAAATACAGAAATTATATCGAATCAGTTCAACGGTTTTTTGTGCGAAACTCCCGACGAATGGTACCATACTCTCGCTCGATTGATTCAAGACAATGTGTTGAGAATGCAGATTGGAGAAAAGGCCCGTGAAACGGTCCAAACCGGATTTTCAGTCACTTCTCAACTCCCTAACTATCTACAAATACTCGCTTCATGAAACTCCTTTTCGCCACCTCCAACCTCAACAAAGCTCTTGAAATACAGGCACTTCTTCCAAATGGAACTGAACTGCTCACCTTACACGACATTGAACTAACCGAGGAGATTCCCGAAACCAGTCCGACACTTGAGGGAAACGCCCTTCTGAAGGCGGACTACGTTACCTCAAATTTCAACCTGGATTGTTTTGCGGATGACACCGGATTGGAAGTCGAATGTCTGAGCAATGAACCCGGCGTGCGCTCAGCACGTTATGCAGGTGAACACCGAAGCGATCAGGACAACATCAACCTGGTACTGTCCCGGATGCGGGAAGAAGAAAACAGAAATGCCCGATTCAGGACGGTTATTGCACTCAATCTAAAGGGGAAAACCCACGTTTTTGAAGGAATCGTAAATGGCATCATACGGCGAAATCCCACAGGCAAAAATGGATTTGGATACGACCCCATCTTTGAACCGGAAAACACAGGCAAAACCTTCGCTCAAATGACCGTGGAAGAAAAGAACCAGTACAGTCATCGGGCCCGCGCATTTGCCCAAATGTTTGACTTTCTTCGAAACTTGTCATAAAAGAGACAGTCTGGTGAATAAAATCCCTGCTGAGAAATTGATATTTGACCGCTGAAACGGTACATTTGCGACCATCTGTTACAAATCATTAAACCATCATCAATGGCTAACGATCCGAAAATCATTTATACCAAAACAGACGAAGCGCCTGCATTGGCAACGTATTCTTTACTCCCGGTTGTGGAACGCTTTTTATCTGTAGCGGGAATTACAGTAGAGACACGCGATATTTCTCTGGCAGGACGTATCATCGCAAATTTCCCGGATTGTTTAACGGAACACCAGCGAATTTCCGATCACCTTGCCGAATTGGGTGACCTGGCCAAAACACCGGAGGCAAACATTATCAAACTGCCGAACATTAGTGCATCGGTTCCGCAATTGAAAGCAGCAATTAAAGAATTGCAGGCAAAAGGATATGGCATACCCGATTATCCGGAAGAGCCCTCTACCGATCAGGAGCGCGAATACAAGACCCGCTACGACAAAATCAAAGGAAGTGCCGTAAACCCTGTGCTTCGTGAAGGAAACTCTGATCGTCGTGCGCCGAAAGCCGTGAAGAACTACGCGAAAATGTATCCCCATTCCATGGGAGCGTGGTCATCGGATTCAAAGACACACGTCGTACACATGCCGAGTGGAGATTTCCGATCCAATGAAAAATCCCTTACCATGTCGAAAGATGGACATGTGCGAATTGAGCTTCATACCAGCAGCGGAGTACATACATTAAAGGACCGTGTAGATGTTCTCAAAGGAGAAATTATCGATGGAACTTTCATGAGCAAATCGGCATTGTTACGTTTCCTTGATGAGCAGATTCAGGATGCACAGGAGAAAGGAATTCTGTTTTCGCTGCACATGAAGGCAACCATGATGAAGGTATCAGACCCAATTATTTTTGGTCATGCCGTTCGTCGGTTCTTCGCGCCGGTGTTTGAACAATATGGTGCGGAATTCGATACTGCCGGAGTTGACGTGAACAATGGCTTCGGAGACCTTGTGAATAAACTTGATAAGATCGAGCCCGCTATTCGTGCCGAAATTGAGCAAGCAATTGCAATTTGTTACAACAATCGACCTGATTTGGCCATGGTAGACTCTGATCGTGGAATTACCAATCTTCACGTACCGAGCGATGTGATCATCGATGCGTCTATGCCTGCGATGATTCGCACTTCAGGACAAATGTGGAACAAGGAAGGTGTGCAACAAGACACGAAAGCTGTTATTCCCGATGGAAGCTACGCCGGATTGTATCAGGCCGTTATTGAATTCTGCAAAACAAACGGTGCTTTTGACCCTACAACAATGGGAACCGTTCCCAATGTGGGACTCATGGCGCAAAAAGCGGAAGAATACGGATCCCACGATAAGACATTCGAAATTTCTTCGAATGGAATCGTAAAAGTAATTGATCAGGACGGCAACGTTGTAATTGAGCACGCCGTTGAAGAAGGCGATATCTGGCGCATGTGTCAGGTGAAAGATGCACCTATTCGCGACTGGTAAAACTCGCCGTTACGCGCTCAAGAGCTTCTCAAACGCCGGCCATTTTCTGGTTGGACGAAAACCGTGCGCACGACGCTGAACTGATCAAAAAAGTAAATGCCTATTTACCCGATCACGATACAACAGGATTGGATATCCGCATTCTTTCTCAGGTAGATGCAACTACGCATACACTTGAGAGAATCAAGAATGGAGAAGACACCATTTCCGTTACAGGCAATGTATTACGTGACTATCTCACCGATCTTTTCCCGATTCTCGAATTGGGAACCAGCGCGAAAATGCTTTCCATCGTTCCATTGATGAACGGAGGAGGATTGTTCGAAACGGGCGCAGGAGGATCGGCACCCAAGCACGTACAACAATTCGAAAAAGAAAATCACCTTCGTTGGGACTCACTGGGAGAATTTCTTGCACTTGCGGTTTCTTTCGAGCACATCGCAACAAAATATGACAACTCCAAAGCACAAATTCTGGCCGATTGTCTGGATAAAGCAACTGAGAAACTTCTGCTGAATGGAAAATCTCCTTCACGAAAAGTAAACGAACTGGATAACCGCGGGAGTCATTTCTACCTCGCGATGTACTGGGCTCAGGAGCTCGCTTCTCAGAATAACGACCTCGAACTCAGCGAACACTTCACTTCAATCGCAAATGATCTTGTCGCACACGAAGAAACGATCATCAGTGAACTGAACCATGCACAGGGAATACCAATGGACATCGGAGGGTACTACTTCCCGGATGAAAGCAAGGCATCTGATGCCATGCGCCCGAGCGAAACATTCAACGAAATACTGAGTGTACTCGCTTAATTATTCAACGGTTCATCAAACGATAAGCCTTATCATTCTTTAGCATTCAGCCTTTTCGAGATAAGAATCATCAACAGTAAGCTTGGATCAAACTGTATACCTCTGTAAAATTGAAGAATAGCATATTTATCCTACTGTGTACGGCCCTTCTATCGGCTTGCGCATCGATTGAGCCCGAACCGCCGGAAATCCAGGTTCAAACGGATTATACAATTCCGGAGCAAAAGGCTTCCATGATCAAAGTTCCGATCAAGATGAACCTCAAACCTTATTTTGACGAAACCGATAAAAATATCGACAAAGTATTCATCGGAGACGAATCCCAATGTTCCGGTGTGAGTATGAAATACAAATTCATTCGAAGCCCCATCAAGTTTGAGGGGAAAGGAAATAAAATCGCATTCGAAGTCGATGGAAAGTACGCTCTTTGGCTAAGTTATTGTCCGGTTTGTTCAGACATTTTCTCCAGTGAACCCTATTGCCTGAGTCAACGGTTGAGCGCCACATGCGGAGTAAATGAACCCATGCGTAAAATACACATTGGTTTCACTACCGAAATTGGTTTGGATAAAAACTATTACCTGACTTCCAAAACAAAACTCAAGACAGTAGAACCACAAACCCCCTGTAAAGTGTCGGGCTTCGAATACGATGCCACCTCAACGATCAAATCGGAGGTAAAAACAGCATTGAAAAACGTCACGAAAGACATTGACAAAGAAATTGCGAAGGTGAGCCTGAAAAACGAAATTCAGGAAATATGGGATTTGCTCTGGGAACCTTCTGATTTGGAAGGTTACGGTTTTTTGGAGCTCAATCCGGAGGCCATTGCGATGGATGATATTTATTACCAAGGCGACAGCGCATGGATCAAAGTAATGCTTCAAGCACGCCCGACGGTTGTTTCTGCTCCTTCCGCAACAAAGCCCCAAAAACTTCCGACACTTACGGAGTACCGGGATCATGAGGGCTTCGATATTACGACAGACGTATTTCTTCAGTACGATTCATTGAGTTCCATTCTCACACGTGAAATCAAGGGAATGGAAATCCCGGCCGGTAAGAAAAAAATCATATTGGGTGAAATTGAAATCTATGGCGCTTCCAACAAACAACTCAATATCAAAGTCGCCTTTTCAGGCTCTAAGAAAGGAACATTATACCTCGTAGGAACTCCCGCCTTCGACGCAAAGCAGCAGCACATTTCTTTCCCAGACCTCACTTTCGATGTAAAAACCAAAAGTGCCCTTCTCAAAGGTGCCAAATGGTTATTTGATGGAAAAATCACAGAACGATTGCAGTACGAGGCGTCCATGGATGTCACCCCTCATCTGGACATGCTGAAAACGGAAATTCAACGCAGCCTAAATGGCTATCTGGACGAAGGAATCTACATGTGGGGAACCGTGAAAGAAATGAAAATAAACTTGATTCACCCCCTGGAAGA
>JAURNA010000037.1 GCA_030830385.1 Crocinitomicaceae bacterium
GAACGTTTGGGGGTTGAAGTCCGTACGCAATGCATAGTTGAAGATTACAACGGAGATTGCATTTCACTGGATGATCAGAGTTACCTCAAGGCCAAAACGCTCATTTGGGCGGCGGGAATCAAGGCCAATTTCCTGAATGGATTGCCCGAACGTGTTCGTGAGCGTGGAAACCGGATAGCAGTGGACGAATGCAACGGTTTGGAAGGACTCGAAAATGTGTACGCAATCGGTGATGTAGCTTTGATGAAGGAAGATCCGAATTTCCCGGATGGCCACCCGCAGTTGGCACAGGTAGCAATTCAACAAGGAAAACAGTTGGCTGCGAACCTCAAACGAAAGCGAGACGGAAAAAAACAGGTGCCCTTCCGGTACAGAAACCTGGGTACAATGGCCACAATTGGACGGAATAAAGCAGTTGTAGAATTTCCTCGGTCACGGTTTTATGGCTTCTTTGCCTGGGCGATTTGGATGGCGGTACACTTGCGCTCGATTTTAGGAGTGAAGAATAAATTCGTGGTGTTCATGAACTGGTTCTGGAATTACTTCACGTACAATCTTTCGCTCCGATTGATCATCAAACGGAACGATGCAGTGGAGGAAGAATTTCACGAAGACAAAAAAGCAGGATGAGCTAGCTCACTCGCTGAAGTGTCATGGTCGAAGTGTAAAAAACGTATCCTTCCGTGTTCGGGTATCCAATGGCTTGAAGCACTTTGCTGTATTGCTTTACCTGAAGCACGTCTTTTTCGGAAGGCAGACCTGTTTTGAAATCCAGTACAAGAGTACGGTCGTTGTGAACCACGATTTGATCCGGCCGAATTACCTCGGAGGACGAAGCAATAATCGACGCTTCCCTCAGGATTTCACGTGCGCCATCCAACAATTCAAGGTAGGCTGGAAAGGCAAGAATTTCCCGAATGCGCAAACGTAGCTTACTTGCATTACCGGCATCTACTTGTCCTGATCGAATGAATGCTTCGATTTGATCATCGATGTCATCGACATCCTGAATCGCGCTCATCAACAAGTGAAATTGCACGCCAAATTGCCGTTCTTCGTTCAGGTAATCATTCTCTAATTGGGCGGGATCATCCTGAAAAGAAATGTGAGGAAACCAAAGTCGGTCTTTCAGTGAAGTGGGGTGAAAAAGATCCGATTCTACCTCATCATGTTTCAATTTTCGCGATTCATCACTTCGTACGGAAACATGGATTCCATCTTCATCGGCAACTGTGTCTTCCAACGATTCCAACGCCTGGTGAAATACAGCGCCAAACTTTTTAGGATCGAAGTGATTTTGCACAAACAATCGCTCCTCCGCACGCGTCAACGCAACGTAACACAGATTCACCTGATCCGTCAGAATTTGATTCCTTTCCTCTTCGTACGCATCTGCCAATTTGGGTAAAATCTCATTTTTAGTGGGGCGTGTATACACAATGTTGTCACCTGTTTCGAGCAACATTTCCCCTTTGATATCCAGTCCAAAGTCGAGCCCGGGAATCATCACCACAGGAAATTCGAGCCCCTTGGATTTGTGGATGGTCATCACGCGCACAGAATCACTGCTTTCAGGAACCTGGAGCGCGAGCACGTGTTTTTTGGAATTGTAAAACTCGAGGAATCCGCGAAGGTCGGGGCCGCGCATCATACTGTATTCAAAAACAATGTCCGCGAGGTGATGGAGGTAGGGAGAAGCCAGCTCGTCAACATTGATCATCCCGTAAAAGGTCTGGATCAGATCATAGAGATTCTCGTATCCAAAGAAAAAAGATTCACTTCCGTTAAAAAAATCCCTCAGAAAGCGGCTGTCATCAAATACCCGGAATGTTTTTCCGGCATCATTTTTCTTCTCAATTATGTACCCTTTGTAGGTCTCGAAATCGGGAGATTTAAGGCGAAAATAGAGTTCAGCAAATTGTTTTTTCTCCGTTTCTCCTCCGGGTTTCAATCTACGGTTGAAATAGGCAATTACCAGGCGAACGTGTAAATCTGAGTGAATCAACAGCGAATCACTTGAAACCACGCGATGTCCGAGCTCAGTGAGTCCAAGTGCCCAGGCGTTACAGAGTTTGTTCGTTCCTCCTAAAATGCAAATATCGCCTGCTTGATAACCGTCCTGAAGACAGGTCTGAATCCATGAATCCAAGGTGTAAATTTGATCTTCAACGGTGCTTTTCCCTTCACGGGAATGAATGTCGACCCAACCGCCACGTGTGCTCATTGCTGTTTGTTTCACCGATTGATAAAACGCCGAGGATCGTTCGGGCAAAATGGTCTTCATGGATTCAAAAAGTCGGTTGTTGACGTCCACAATAACAGGGCTGGATCTCCAGTTGTTCTCCAACGGAACCACCTTTCCGAGGATTTGGAAATACTGAGAGATGCGTTCTGTATTCGGGTCAGATTCGGGGTTGAAAATTCCGGGAAGTGCCACGAACTGCTCCGCAACTCCGTTTTTGAAACGATAAATGGATTGCTTGGGATCACCTACAATCAAATTTTCATCATTCGAGGCAATTGAGTTGTGAACAAGCGGTACGAGATTCAGCCATTGCAAACGGGATGTATCCTGAAACTCATCGAGTAGAAAATGCCGGAATCGATTGCCCAAACGCTCGTATATGAACGGTGCCTTTTCGGTTTGAATCAATTCAGATATGAGCGAGTTGAATTCAGATATCCGAATGACTTGATCTTGTTTTCGAAGTGTTTTCAGCGCGAATGCCATGTACTGAAGCAACGCCATATTGAAGAAATGCTTCAGAAAAAGATCGAGTGCTGTATACTCTTCGAGTTGCTCTGCGTGAAAAGCCTCAATTTCACGAACCATCGATCGAATGTTCTCAGGGATCGATTTTTCACCTTGTTCCTTGTCAAGATTTCCCGAAAGGCGTTGGTTAACCACAGAAGCCTGAACCGGAAATTGTTCGTGCTTACAGATGGAACCGAGGTCGTTTATTGTATGTCCTCCGCCGGGGAGAAAGGCCTTGTCCAACTCTTCAACCTGATGACGAAGCGGCTCGATCATTTTCACGAAAGCCCGATCCATCGCGGCTTTTTTCGCCTGCAATTCCCGATACTGCTCAACGGAAAAATCAGAAGTTAGCAATTGTTCCACGAGCGCATTGTTTTGCTCCTTGCTGAGAAGCGTCCCGAACCGGATGAGGTCATTGCGGAAGTTCCAGGAATTGCCGTCGTCCAGTTTTTTTCGTGCATATTGAAAAATCAATCGATCCAAATCGGCGTCTTTGCGTTCTCCCAATTGCAGAAATATGTCATCCACGACCTGCTCAATCAACTCCTGCTCATCCAGGATGACCTCGAAATCTTCCGGGAGGTCCAAATCACGACTGAATGATTTGATCAGGCGGAGGTTAAATTTGTCGATGGTGAGCACGTGAAATTCCTCGTATCGATGCAGCAAATTTCTCAGAACAGTCTGACATCGGGCGCGTACCTCATGGGGAGCGATTCCCAGCGTTTTTCCGAGGTCTTCTGCTAATGTCTGAATGGAAGAATCGTCAGTGGCGAGTTGATCCAAAGCCAGTAATATCCGCTCTTTCATCTCAATGGCAGCCTTGTTCGTGAAGGTCATGGCAATGATACGCCCGAAAGCTTCTGTGTCTTTTTCCCGACTAATCAGCAACCGAATGTATTCCCGCACCAGATGATACGTTTTGCCGCTCCCGGCAGAGGCATTATAGACAACAAGTGGCGATATTTGTGCATCCGACATACCTCGAAAGTACAATTTCCGATTCAATCACTGAGCCAATTGAACAAGGCATTGATTCGTTTGCTTTTATAGGTGGATTGACTTTCGTAAATTTGATACAATGAGAATTGTGATA
>JAURNA010000257.1 GCA_030830385.1 Crocinitomicaceae bacterium
CAATGCGAGACGTCTATTGGACAACGATATTTTCATACAACCAGCGGAATTGACACTTGGATCAGCTCCTCCCACAGATGAAACCGGGGGCGGAAATCCAGAAGAAGTAACCTGATACGCTTTCAGCTTATCGTTCTGTGTGGTCAAGACCAAAACCCGGGGATTACGCATAAATTTGAATTACCCTGAACGAGAAGAATCCAAAATCGGTTTCACATTTTAGTCCACAGATTTTTGTTGTGATTCCCATTTTGTCGTTCAATGCGTGAATGAAGGATACAAAAAAGCGGATAGATCACTCTACCCGCCTCCATAAGCCGTTCGTATCGACTATTTCGAAGCCATTTCTACGAAATCGTCATATGATACATTTTTCTCATTCAGTTTCACCGTTTCCTTGAAGTACATCATCAATTTGCGTTCGGCAAGCATGTCGTATATGCGATTCGCCTCTTCGCGGTTTTGTAATACTTTCATAGCCGATTCCGTTAGTTGTTCATCTTCCGGGGTTGATATTCCATACTGTACATAGTTGTTTGCCAAAATTCCCTTTGTGAAGTTCACCAATTCATCGTTTTCGAATTTGATGTCATTCGCTTTGAAGATATTTCCTTGAATCAACTGCCACTTCAGGCTCTTCGCATAGTTCTCGTAATCCGCTTCGATTTCCTCGTCGCTGATCTCTTTTTCGTTTGAAAGTTTGATCCAACGTTTCAGGAAATCATCCGGAAGTTCCACTTTCGTTTTAGCGAGCAAATCTTCGTACACAGCATTCGTAAGCATGCGGTCAGAATCGTTCACGAACATCCCTTCCAAATCTGTCTTAATGCGCGCACGTAATTCTTTTTCAGAAGTAATCGCTCCCGGGCCAAACAAACGATCAAACAACTCCTGATCCATCTCGGCCAATTCCATTCCTTTAATTTCGTTCACAGTCAACCGGAACGTATCGGAAATGTTCTCAAGTTCGGATGCATCAATCCCGAGCATCGCTGCGGTATCTTTTCCTCCGCGGGAAACAGACTCTGGGTCAATGATGAGTTGTTCACCGACTTTCATTCCTGCAAGCTTTTTGGCAACTTTCTTGTCACTTACAAACTCCATGGAAACCGTTGAAGAATGGAGAATTCCCCCTTCTTTGATCGACTCGTCATCGTTCAATTCAACGAACTGGGCCATTATCAAGTCATCAGCACCTACTTCTTCCCGCGCTACCAATTTTCCGTAGCGGCGACGCAAATCATTGACTTGCTTGTCAATCAGTTCGTCATCAACCTTTACCTTTACGTAATCGTACTTATTCTTCTTGGATAGATTCACCTTGATTTCTGGTGCAAGACCAATTTCGTAGGTGAATTCAAACGAATCGGGATTGTCAAAATCTCCAATTACATCCTGATCTTCCTTTGGAATTGGATTACCAAGGATGGTAACATCGTTTGAAGAGATGTATTCGTTCAGGAATGTGTTCACGACCTTATTCAACTCTTCCATCAACACCGATTTCCCGTATTGCTTCTTCAAAAGGCCAATCGGTACCTGTCCTGGACGGAACCCGGGAATATTCGCCTTCTTACGGTAGTTTTTTAAGGTTTCATCTACCTTCTCCTGATAGTCCTTCTTTTGTACCTGAACTTTCAGTACAGCATTCAGTGCATCGATGTCTTCTCGAACTACATTCATCTGTTACGCTTTTCTTCGTTTGGAAACAAAAAATGGCATAAGCCTCCTTATACCATCCCGTTTTTCGTGCGGGTGGAGGGAGTCGAACCCCCACGCCTCGCGGCACTAGATCCTAAGTCTAGCGTGTCTACCAATTTCACCACACCCGCAAATCATTTTATTTATTTGCCGAACTCGTTTGTTCTGCTTCCCCGATCCATCCGATTCGGGAGGGCAAAGATATGTTATTTTTCGGGAAATTAAAACCCCTTACGAAAAATATTTAGTCCTGTTTTACGAACCGTAAGGTCGGCTCCGTGCTCTGAAGATTCCGTGATCTTCAAAATATAAGCTCCCGGACGTCATTCAGAGGAATAATATGTTTCAGAATACTGCAAAGCGGTCACATCTGCTTTTACCGTGAAATCTTTGCTGGCATTCGTCGTTTCATTTTCCTGAGTAATGACATTCATCGTACCTGTATCATTCGCCATTCTACGAAACCCAAAACCGTACTACCCGGATCATTTGGGTTCACTCTCGTCCGGGTTATCACTTAATTTGCCAGCAGATTACCGGATGCCCTTGGCACGGATGGAGCCGAATTAAACCTTGGGAACAATGGTTATTCGCTCCGTTCAGACGTTTCTTCGGTACCTACTTCCGGACTTCTTGTCAGTTATTACGATTCCTTCGAAAATCGGCCCGATTCGTGAACAACGTATGAAAATTGTGAATAAATAGATCAATTCCTTCGAATTCAGGGCGCGTAAAGGTCGTACCTTTGCAGGGACATGGGAGTATTGACGATTGATCCGAAAAAAATTGACGTGCCGATGGTCCACAAGTACCTACTGGGTGCTGTGGGTCCACGTCCGATTGCGTTTGCTTCTACGGTGGATGCTGATGGTAGGGACAACCTGGCTCCGTTCAGCTTTTTCAACGTCTTCAGTGCCAATCCTCCCGTATTGATTTTTTCCCCGGCAAGAAACGGTCGAACCAATACCACAAAAGACACCTACAACAACGTGAAAGTGGTACCGGAGGTAGTGATCAACGTAGTGAATTACGCCATTGTTGAGCAAATGAGTCTTGCGAGTTCACCCTACTCATCAGAGGTCAGCGAGTTTGAAAAAGCGGGCTTTACGCCGATTGATTCAGAAACCATTCGTCCGAAACGAGTAGCTGAATCCCCTGTTCAAATGGAGTGCAAAGTGACAGAGGTGCGTGAATTGGGTGATCAGGGGGCCGCCGGTAATTTGGTATTCTGTCTGGTTGAGCGCATTCATATTTCTGAGGATGTACTTAATGAGCAACAATTGATTGACCCGGAAAAAATCGATTTGGTGGCTCGAATGGGAGGAAACTGGTATTGTCGGGCAGATCGAAACTCACTGTTTGAAATTACCAAACCCATTTCGACCCTTGGAATTGGCTTCGATCAACTCCCTGAAGACATTCGTTCGAGCAGCATACTGACCGGAAATGACCTGGGGAAACTTGCCGGAATTACTGAATTGCCCAATGAAACAGACGTGAACGAATACAAGCTTCTCGAATTGAGCGATTTGTTCATGGAGCTGGAGAATAACGCAACGCAACTGGAGCAGGCGCTTCACGAAAAAGCAAAGGAACTTTTACAACAAAATAAATTGGATGAAGCATGGATGACCCTGCTTGCATTCAACAACGGATAAAAACAACTGAAAATAAAACGCTATGTTCAAACTCAACGGAACGATCAAAGTAATTAAGGATACGCAACAAATCACCGACACGTTCTCAAAGCGCGAATTTGTGGTGAGCGATACTTCAGGAATGTATCCTCAGGACATCCTTTTCCAGGCGGTTCAGGATCGGTGCGCAATGCTTGATGGATACCAGCCTGGTGAGCAAGTAGAAGTTTCATTCAACCTTCGTGGTCGTGAATGGACAAGCCCGCAGGGAGAGGTAAAGTACTTCAATACGCTGGATGCATGGCGTGTAGAGCGAATGGGGCAAGGAATGCCACAAGAAGGCCCTTCAAACATGAACTTGAATACGCAGCCAGCTACCGAAACAACTGCAGGTGCAACAGATGCTGCCGAGGACGACGATCTTCCATTCTAGTTGATTTTCACGATCACAGAATTGCCCCGATTATGGCCATGAAGGCTATGATCGGCTTCTTTTTATGTTTTATCGGTAGTGGTTCGCCCCTTCCATTTTGGACGATACGTAAGTATGAGAACGAATAGAATCACCGAGTAGATCGGGAAAAAGAACTGGTATAAAGGAAGAATCATCCAAGTGACGCTTTTCTCATTCCGAAGAAAGAACGGAACGAAAAGTAGTGAATCGATGATCAGCTTTGCGCTGAAAAATACCAGCGCCCACTTCCAATGGACGAACAGAGCCGTGAAGAAAAATGCCCAAAACGAAAGAGTTAGGATGAATTGAGCAAGGGCAGTCACTGTGCTGAGAGCATCATTCACCTGCCCGGTTTTTGCCAACCAACGAACGCGCTGATCGAAAAACGCTTTCAAAGATTGTGGGGTCTCTGTGAAAACGGCCATTTCCGTACCAGAGATCAAGCGTACATCTCGTTTATTCCGCACGAAATCACGCAACAGAAAAGTGTCGTCCCCACTTGCAACATGCGCATGCGAAACATAGTTGTCGCTGAATTCAAAAGCATCTCGTGCGTATAGCAAATTAGCGCCACTCGCCATTATGGGACGCGTTAATCCCGCAAGTCCTGTATTCACGGCATTCCCCAGCAAAAAATCAACCTCATAAAATCGTTCTCTCCCGTTTTTTGGCTTCATAATCGCCGGAAGAACATACATATCGGCCTGATGTAAATTACTGATTCGATCGAAATACTCCGAATTGAACTCTATATCGGCATCCTGGGTAAGGATATGCGTACCCGAACTGTTTTCAATTGCAAACCGAATGGCTTCTTTCTTTCCCTGTCGACCCTCTGGCATTGTCCATAGCTCTGCACCAGGAATCTCTTTCAATGTTGAACGAACCTTGTCTGCCCCTGCATCGTCCGAATGATCATCAACAAAGAGGATTTCACCGGGGAACGAATTGCTTTTGGCATAACTATCCAGAATCGCATCGATTCTGTTCTCTTCATTTCGAAACGGAATAATCACCGTCAATTTTGAAAGATTCATGCCCGGATTCGCAGAATATTCCCTTTCCTTCTTCCGCTGTAACGTGTATCCGATCCAGACAATTGTACCGAATGCCAGGGTATGTACCCCAAGAATTATCGTTCCGACTATAATCATTGACTGGCAGGGGGTTTACAGATGATCAACCCGATCGCAGCCGGAAGCATGGTATTGACCCCCCAGATGAGTAATGATCCGAAAACGATCGAAAATCCATTCATCCCGAGTGAAGTCAGAATGGGAAGTGCCACCATTTCTTTCACGCCGAGCTTACCCAATACCAAACCCGGAACCAACATCGTAAGAAAGTACACCTGCCAGATTCCAAGCAGCATTGCCAAGTTGAAGGATTCTCCAAAAGCACCGAGCATGAACATAAATTGGAGAGAGAAAATCAAAAATCGAAAAATAGCCAGCCCCAACAATTGAAAGCGAATCATAGGATGACGACGCATAACGATCAGAAGCCTTCGACCAATCTTCTTGCGAAAACGCTGCAGAAGTCGAACGAAATAATCGAAAAAGAAATAGACCCAAAAACTGATTCCTACACCCACAACCGTAAGCGGCATGAAAAACCCGAATGTTTCGCCCACGTACCCATCGTACATTAACCAAACTGCAATTATTCCAAACCCAATGCTCGC
>JAURNA010000258.1 GCA_030830385.1 Crocinitomicaceae bacterium
ATGGTGAAATCGGAAGTTCAAACCGTACCGGCAGCCGGAGAAATGTCGGTTACGTCTTTTAGTGATTATCAGGAAGTAGACGGAATCTACTTCCCATTTTCCATGACGATGGGTATGGAAGACAGTGAAGGTCAAACCCTGGAAGTCCAGAAAATTGAACTAAACCCCGAATTAGGGGAAGGGTTTTTCGCTTTCCCCGAAGAATAATTCACCATCAAGCCTGAATCATGAAACAACTTACGCTGGTATTCCTGCTTGTAAGCGGGGTAAGCTTTGGCCAAAGTCTTGAAGAACTGAAAGGAGACGAACTCTTTGGTGGGTTGAGCGCACGTCATATCGGTCCTGCATTAATGAGCGGACGTGTGAGTGATGTCACAGGTCACCCGTCGGATAACAAGGTGATCTACATTGGAACGGCCGGTGGTGGTGTATGGAAATCATCCGATGGAGGAGTGCACTTTACCTCTATTTTCGACGATTACTGTCAATCCATCGGAACGGTTGAATTAGACCCGAATCATCCTGACAAGACCATATGGGTAGGTACAGGAGAGGTATGGACACGAAACAGTACGTCGATTGGGAACGGGATTTATAAGACAACAGATGGCGGACAGAATTGGAAGCGAATGGGCCTTGAGAATTCGGACCGCATCAGCTCGATTCGGATTCACCCAAACGACGGAAATGTAATCTACGTCGGAGTGCAAGGAGCCTTATGGGGTGACAGTCAAGAGCGTGGAGTGTACAAATCCACCGATGGCGGCATTACCTGGGAGAACATTTTGTATGTAAACGAACGAACAGGATGTTCCGAATTGGTGATGGATCCGTCCAATCCGGATATTTTGTACGCGGCGTTTTGGGAACACAGAAGAACTGGGTGGTCTTTCAGCTCCGGAGGTAAAAACAGCGCGCTCTATAAAAGCACAGATGGAGGAAAGACCTGGAACAAGATTCACAATGGTTTCCCGGAAGGCCAACTCGGTCGAATTGCGGTGGCGGTTTCTCCATCAAACTCATCCATTTTGTACTCGGTAGTCGAGTCCGAAGATGCATCCAAAAGCGGAATGTACCGATCAGACGATGGTGGAAACAGCTGGAAACACTTGAATTCTGACTTCGGACTAACAGTACGGCCGTTCTACTTTTCGCGCATCGTAATTCACCCAACCAATCCCGATTTTGTTGTAAAAGCAGGGTTATTTGGATCGGTAAGTAAGGACGGAGGGAATACGTTCAAGAATCTGGGTTCAATGCACCCGGATATCCATGATATTTGGTTCGATATCAAAGACCCGGATAAAATGTTTGTTGGAACAGACGGCGGACTCTATCGCTCCCTGAACTCAGGAGAAACCATGGAAATCATTGAAAACCTTCCGATTTGCCAGTTTTATCACATTTCGGTCGACAACCAAACGCCTTATCATATCTATGGAGGTTTGCAGGATAACGGAAGTTGGTATGGACCTTCTTCGAGTCCCGGTGGAATCGAAGCGAGAGATTGGGAAGTGATTGGAGTCGGCGATGGATTCCGGGTATATCCGCACCCGACAGAACCGCACATCATGTATTCCGAAATGCAGGGTGCCGAGTCCGTATGGCGTTACGATGCCAGGGTACGACAGGTGAAAACAATTACGCCGTACCGCGCAGAGGGTGATCCGAAGCTTCGATTCAATTGGAATGCGGCCATGACAACCAGTCCAAATGTACCCGATCGCCTGTACATGGGAAGTCAGTTCGTTCACGTTTCTGATGATCGCGGTGATACATGGAGAAAAATTTCTCCGGATTTAACGACCAATGACCCGGCAAAACAAGACCAGGTGAATTCAGGCGGATTATCTGCTGATAACTCCGGAGCGGAAAACCATTGTACCATCTTTACAATTGCAGAATCGTCCAAAAACCAGCGTGTAATCTGGGTAGGAACAGACGACGGAAATGTTCAAATCACGAAAGACGGAGGTAAAACCTGGGAGAATGTCACAGAAGGACTTCTTACAGCAGGATTACCGGCCAATACGTGGTGTTACCACATCGAAGCGAGTGTGTTCGGTGAAGGAACGGCTTACGCCGTATTCGACGGCCATACAAAAAACGACCGAGCTACCTATGTGTACAAAACAACCGACTACGGGAAAACGTGGACTTCGATTGTGACGGATGATATTCATGGGTTCGCGCGTTCGTTTCAGGAAGACTACGAAAACCCGAACTTGTTGTTCCTCGGGACGGAATTCGGGTTGTATGTCTCCATCACGGGGGGGAAGAACTGGATGAAATTTGAAAATAATATGCCTTCTGTAGCGATTCACCATATGGAATTACATCCGACAACCAACGATTTGGTCATGGGTACACACGGTCGGGGAATCATTATCGTTGACGACATCACACCTCTTCGTCAAATTACTTCGGAAATGGTTGGTTCCCAACTGGCGTTTATGAAAATGAAACCATTTGAGATGAACGAGGAAAGCACCTTTGGGGGTACGAGCAGCGAGACGCAATTTGTAGGGGGAAACCCTTCGCAAGGAGCTCGCATTGCTTACTACATGTCGAAGCGACACACCTTTGGTAAAATGACCATGACTGTGCGTGACACAGACGGGAATTTTGTAGCGAACCTGACTCCGGGGAAGAAGAAGGGATTGAACTTCGTAACCTGGGGATTCAACACAACGGCTCCAAAAATTGCGGCAGGGCGTACGTTCGCTCAGGGTGGTTTCTTTGCTCCCCGAGTGAAGGCAGGAACCTATAAGATTGTCATTCAGAAAGGGAAGGAGTCCCATGAAACAACCATTGATGTTGCGTATCCGAAGAACACGGTGTTCTCATCGGCAGAGCGCGAAGCCCATCACAAAACAACATGGGAGCTCTATGCAATGAATGAGGATCTTGCTTATGTGGTTTACGAGATCGACACCTACATCAAGCACGCTGGCCAAACCAGAGAGTCCAATCCGAAAATGGCGAAAAGTGCAACCAAACTGATCGATGAACTCAATGCGTTAAAGGCTACGCTGGTGATCACAACAGGGGATAATTACGTAGGCCGTGCAGAGAACCAACTGCGTGAAGATCTTTCGGAGATTTACAGCACAATTGGGCGCAATTACGGAGCTCCCACACAATCACAGTTGGCCAACGTTGATTTTATGAAAAGTAAATTGAAACAAGCCAAGGAGCAGATGGAAGCGATTCGATCTGGCTCTATGAAAAAGTACACTGCCGGTCTTACCAGGACCGAATTGGAACTTCCAAAACTGAAAACCTTTGCAGAATACGTGGAGAAGGAATAACGGTGTAAAAAAAGCACAAACAACCCCGGTTACTGGTATCGAAGTGCCGGGGTTTTACCGTGTAATATTCTTTGATCAATTGTTGCGATCTTCAAAGGTCTCGTTCTTCTTGTCTTCAATCCGCTTCACAATTATGTAAATAAGAATGACCACCGCTCCTACAAAAATCAGAAGCGGAAAGAAGCTGGCGAACAAGACCGCGATCGTTTCTACCATGACTATTTCAGTGTAACGGCTGTACCGTAGGCAAGAATCTCGGAAGCTCCCTGCATGATTGTACTGGTCGTAAATCGAAGGTTCACCACAGCATCAGCTCCGAGCGCCTCGGCATCCTGTAGCATTCGTTGGAGGGCTTCTTCTCTCGATTGAGCCTGTAACTTGGTATATTCACTGATTTCCCCTCCGACAAGGTTCTTAAATCCGGCGAAAACATCCCGACCGAAGTTTCGGGCTCGCACGGTACTTCCGCGGGAAACCCCAAGTATTTCTGCAATTTGCCGATCCGGAATTGTGTCTGTTGTTGTGACAATTATCATAGGATACAGTTTTGTTTGCTTGAAAATACCCATTCATTCGCTTCCGTACCGAAATTGTAGTATGACAAAGATGAAAAACGTGTTGTTCGGGAAGAATTTCTGCTGAACGGCATAGCCAGGGAGTCGCAGTTATTGTCTCTCGGAAGCTTTCATCGGAGCATAGGTATGGTAAACACTTGCTTTACATCGGTTTAAAATGAGACGTTCGGTTCGGGTGTATTACTTGTCAAGTGACGTTGGTTTCACATGCAAATAACACACTGTACGCTTCGAAAACTAGCGAATTAAATTGAGATGTCCGCTGATAATTGTGCGTCCGTCCGTGTACTCATCTCCAAACTCAATTTTCCAGATATAAGATCCTTGTTGAACACTTCTCCCGCTGTAGGTTCCATCCCATCCTACCATGTGATCGAAAGATTCAAAGATAAGCTCACCCCAACGATTGAAAATTTTGAAGTTGTAGTCGTATGGATCAAATCTGGACTCGAACACAGGAAGGAAAGTTTGATTGTGATCATCTCCATCTGGTGTGAATGTATTCGGAGTATAATAGATCAATTCTTCCTGAATTTGGATGACTATAGCGAACGTATCCGTACAATTGAATTCGGAAATACCAGTCAACTGGACTATGTGTGATGCAGTTTCATCATTCGTGAAATCGTGTGTTGGGTTTACTTCATTGGATGATGCACTCCCATCATCGAAATCCCATATATAGGCTACTGCTCCCGCACTGGTATTTGTAAATTCAACGATTCCTTCCATCAGGTTCGTCAACAGCGACGGGTCGGCAATGAAGGATACCTCCGGTGAACGATCTCCAACAATAATATTTTGCGTTATGAAGGTTTGGTTTCCACAATCATCCGATATCATATACGTACGAGTCACTGTTTCCGGACAGAATTGTTCATCTGAAGAGTCTCCAATAAAAACAACAGTTGGTGTTGTACAATTGTCTGCAGCATCGTGAATAAGACCCGGGTCGGGAGCAGGAAGGGTTGCAACCTGAATGGTTGGCAATGGGCTCGCAGTTGGAGCTGCTGTGTCATGAATGATTACGGTTTGCGTTTCCGTTGCTGTGTTTCCACAACCATCCGAATATGTCCATGTCCGTGTGAGTGTTTCCGGGCACATTTGACCGTCAGAAACCTCTGTTCCGCTCAATATGCCTGCACCATCGCAGTTATCCGACCATGCCAAGGGTACCATTGCCGGAATGTCAGCATAACACTGAACCGTTACGTCTGCGGGAGCAGGGTTAATCATCGGAGGAACATCATCATGTACTACGACAATCTGCGTTTCTGTAATTGAATTCCCGCACCCGTCTGTATGCGTCCATGTTCTGGTAAACGTCTCCGGACATGTGTTCCCATCTGTAACTTCGTTTCCCGGATGTACTCCTGCACCATCACAATTGTCGAACCAATTGAGACCGATCATTGCCGGGATATCTGCATAACATGTGACCTGTACGTCCGCAGGTGCTGTGGCCATAGCTGGAGGAATAAAGTCGTGTACTACAATGATTTGGGAAACTGTACTGGTGTTCCCGCAGTTGTCCGTTACGGTCCATGAGCGTGTAATCGTCTCAGGGCATGTGTTTCCATCACTTATGTCTACGCCGGTTACGGTTCCGGGTGCATCACAATTGTCTGTATAGTTAAGATCGATCATCGGCGGAATATCTGCCATGCAGGAAATCGTTATATCAAAAGGAGGCGGATCAATTACGGGAGCTGTAACATCATGAATGGTAATTGTATGCGTTACATCAATGAAGTTCAGGCAGGAGTCTTCTACCCGATAGGTTCTTGTTATTATTTCAGGACACGTTGTACCGCTGCTGACTTCCCCCATAAACGTGACCGTTGGCGGAACAGAAAAGTCATCTAATTCATCGGTAACTACAGCCGTGTTGGGTGCAGGAACATCCGCATAGCACGCTACGTTCGTTGGTATGGGATTCGATGCTGTTGGAGGTAGGTCAACCACAATGTCCACGGGGTATACACACACGGTATTGGAAGTTATCCATCCACACACAAGGCCGGGATTCACCGTGTTCAGTGAAGTCGCCTGGCATACAAAATCACCCGCGACGTTATTATCGTTGGATCCGGTTCTTGAAATACTGTACGGAGTCATGCCAACAGGATTGCAACTCGCGTTGCAGCCGTCACCGGTCCATTCAGTACCAAGGGTAATATTGAAACCGTTGATGTTTACATTGAAACCAGCCAGCTCAGCAGCCGTCCAACCCCACGCGCAAAAATCTACAACATTTCCAACGTCGTCAATAATAATTGCCCAGCTATTTGATCCGGGATTCCAGTATATATTATTTCCCCAGTAATTCGGTTGTCCGAAGACGTCCGTTTTCGACAATACGGAACATGACGAAAATGAGTTTGGTAAGTACCAGCAGATGGGATTTAAGGAGTTGAGTATAGTATACGAATTACTTACGGCTACTACCCATCCGGTTGTGTTTATACTGGTGTCGTACAAATTGGAAACCTCAATGTAATCCGCAGAAGAAGCTCCGGGGAATCCGTGAAGTCCACACTCTGTAATCAAAATAGACCCACCGCTGTTATCGCCTGTTAAGCTTCCGGTAGCGTGTGCATAGTACGTTACGGGTGCTGTCAGGGGTCCGGTCGTATATACTTCAGATGGTGAAACCTGTGTTCCGGGGGATGGAGCATCCCACCAGGAAACAGTGCCGGAAGGGTTACCACTTGCTGTTAGCGTTGTAGTCATGCCGTAGCAAAGGAATGTTTCACCGGAGATAACAGGTTGATTGATCAACTCGATGAGGAAGGTATCCATCACTACGGTCGTCGGACATGCATCACAGCGAACAGAGACAAAATACATCATGGTTTGCGCAGGCACAATGCTGTATTCAGCCATCGTCGACCAGGCCTGAACAACATTTCCCAGACTATCTGTAACTTCATACTCATAGGTTCCTGCGCATGTTCCAGATCCCTCGAAGGTAATGACGGCAGTATCTCCTTCACACACACCAACAGCATAGGGAGAGGGATTCACATCTGTTGCACCACATTGCGCGTTCAACTGTGTTGCGAACACAAGTATCGAACCAAGGGCCACTATATGATTTGAACGTAATGTTTTCATTCGTTTGTTTTTTCAGTTTCGACCTCTTGAAAATCAGCGTCAAACATGCTGAGGTTCATGGAGAGGTTATTTGCTTCTTCGAGATCGTGATCAAGTGACGAAATAGCCGTTTCTACTGCTGCTGAATCGTTCGCATTTTGAGCGACATAAAATTCTCCCAGATGTTGCCAGATGTCGTATACAATGTATCGGGCACTTTCGGAAACAACATCATCAATGTCGAATGGTTGGTTACGCAGAATTTCGTCGATAACCCATTGACAATGCAAGGATGATGGCGGGCCGGGCTGCTGAGACTGAGCGAGGGTCGAAAGGCTGACTGATAGCAGCAGGATAAGTAGTAGTAAGTTTTTCTTCATGTTGACACGATGTTAGGAAGATCGTGTCGGGCTCATACTTAAATGATTCACGAGGATAAACGACCTTCCTTAAAGATAAACGTACTTCATTCTGAATGGTTGCGTTGGTCCAATATGAACGTGGAAAATTGCGGTTTTTAGGAAGAGAATTGCGAAGGGTCAATCCTTCACAGGTATCCGATCAGCTCCTGAAAATTGGGGAGATTGAATGGAAAGAACTTTCAACGGCTTTCTCCCAGATATTTTTACAACACTGTGATGGGTTCCTTTGGGAATGTTCAGATAGTCGCCTTTTCGAACGGTCAAGGTGGTGTCACCCATAGTCATGA
>JAURNA010000259.1 GCA_030830385.1 Crocinitomicaceae bacterium
CAAAAGGGAGTTGGTAGTAATTGTGAACAACGTTGAGGTTAAAGAAGACAAGAACATAACCAATCGTTCCTGCCAACCAAGCCATGAAAAAGCGTTTTCCGGATAACGTAAATATTCCGAAAACCGCGAGTATTATTCCACAAATCCCAAGAACTTCAGTGGTTAATCGTTCCCACAATATTGTCCAGTTTCCCAATTCCATACGTTGCGCCCAATGTCCAAAATACCACCCCGAATTGTCCGTAAATTTTCGATATCCGGGGATAAAATCCCAATCGGGTGCAGCATCATTTGTATGATATACGTGACGCTGCCAAAGTACAAATGCCGCAATGGGAATGAGAAGATAAACGGCCCTCATGAGCAATTGTCTCCATTTCTTTTCTCGCGTGACATGCAGAACCAGAGGCAATCCAAACGCGAAAACATAGGGCACTTTCGTGAG
Source organism: Crocinitomicaceae bacterium (assembly GCA_030830385.1). GTDB lineage: Bacteria > Bacteroidota > Bacteroidia > Flavobacteriales_D > Crocinitomicaceae > UBA4466. The sequence continues at coordinate 446 of JAURNA010000259.1, forward strand.
AACTGCCAGCGTAGCAAACAGCGAGCCCACTATCCAATACAGGCGCTTGTTTTCGTCGATTGCCCGAACGAAATAGAACACCATGGCGAATGAAAACAAAAGGGCCGAATAATCGATATGAATCGCTGTCGAATAATGAAGTGAAAGCGGGGCAAGACAATAAAACAAGAGACTCATCTGTGCGATTCGATGATTGGAGAACCGTCGTACAAGCAGAAAGAAGTACCCGCAAGACCCCAGAAAGAACAGGAAAAAGACGATTTTGGCGACGCTATGATACGGTCCAAACCAATCGTATGCGACTGCTACCAGTCCTTCAACCAGGGGGAACTCAAATACCAGTGTCTTGTGATCACCTAACCAGCACACGGACGGATGCAGTAAATCAATTCCATTCTCGTGAAAATCGCGAATGTAGTTCGCTGTATCTGACTGTCTCCAGGCGTGAGGCATCTGTATTTCACTATCGAAGTGGACAAAGCGAATCGCCAGCGAAACAAACAGAAGTGCTATGAACAACCATCGATTCACAGGAAGGTGTCGTATTCTGCGTAGTTCATCCTGACGCGTGAGATTTCCAGACGTTCATCGAATTGCAAGCATCCTGCAATATGCGAGGGACGCGCAGCGAGACGTGGTGTCCGTAAATTGAAAAATTCCCGGTGATCGCGAACCATTTCCTTCAAAACAAAACGGCCGTTGTACCTCAAATGATTGCTTTTAACAACTCCGTGATAATTGAGAATTAACCAATCGTTACCTGTGAAACGGAGGTCGCCACGAACCACTGCTTTTCGAGGTTTCCACAAATTCAGTCGATACCTTAGTTTACCAATCATGCAATTGGTTTAGGATGAATTCGCCCAGTTTCTTCTGCCCATAGACGGTTAAGTGCGGATCGTTAGCGTAGTACAATGAATCGGGCGCTTTTCTGAACTCCGACAGCGGTGAACATACTTTCACATGTTTGTTGGCAAAATCTTTCCTGAGGGATTCGTAAAAACCAAATTCTCCTGAATCAAGATCATCCGACAGGTTGTACCCGATTTTTTTCAATTCGTTTTTCCGCTTTTCGGAGGTCTGTGCACTGTGGGGAACCACTACGATTAAGGAATGTCCTTTGTGAAGTTCCAACATCTCCTTCAGGTCTGCTTTCATCCGCCCGTATGTACCTTTTCTTTCGTCCGAAATGTCAATCGCTTTTTGCAAAGATTTGGGGTCGGCGTTCGCGTACATTTTCTCCCGATAGTTGTATTTGGGCTTACTGAAAACCGTATCCAACTTTGGATTGCCATCGGTTCCCTTCCAGGTTGCAAACGATCCACCGAGACGAAAATTAACGTATGCGAGGCTCATCAAACGATCAGAGACGGCCCAAAAACAGTTTCTGGAAAACGAAAGCTTGCTCCAGTTTCGCGTGTGCGAATAGTCCTGAAAGTCGTTTCCAACATAGAGCTGGAAAACAACAAGGTCCGGGTTGAATTCATCGATTCGATCTCCGAAATACAACCGCATTTGTCTCGACGAGATGCCAGGAACACTCGCATTGATCACGTTCCAATTGGGAAGTGAGTCTCTCAACATGCTTACATACCCTCGTGGATCTGCCGAGAAAGAATCTCCCAAAATGAGCATTGTTCTGGGTTTGTTTTGTTTCAAATCCTCGGATCGATTAAGCCCCTTTAATTCGCTTTTGTAGAAATCGATAAGGTAATACCGGTAAGACAACTCAAACAAGAGCAGCACAATGGAGAGAACGATGCTCGTCTTAAACAGAAATCTCCCGATTTTCCGGAGTCGCTCCATGTTGATTTTTGCGGTGTTTCAGATCGATATTCACGAGAATTCCCATGCTACCAAGTACCAAAATACTCATTTTTTCACAGTCGCTAAATGTATTGAAAAGACCGTGCGAAAAGAAGGTGATCAGGCCTAAAATTGAGGCATATACAAGCAGGCGATCTTCTTTTGAAATGGACCCTGAATTGATCAAGCCCACTGCCACGCGAATGCAATAAAAAATAAGCACGACGAGAAGCACAAACCCGACAATCCCTGTTTCCGAGAGGCTCGTGAGGTATTCAGAATGAGCGTTTCCCCGATTCCCGGCGTGCGTGCTGATTCGTGTCATAAATTCCGGCGTCTGAAACTTATCGTATTCGAATTGATACGTTCCCGGGCCGAAGCCAAAAATGGGTTTCTCCTCAAACATTCGGTATGCACATACCCATCGGTTAACTCGTTCCAGATTGGAAGCATCGGACTGAAGGTTCGTAACGGACATAATGTGTGCGGTGATATCGTCCCCGTACTTGGCTTCGCTTTCACGCAACGAGCCGTATATGGATTCAAAATTCGTCGAAATCACAAAGGATCCAACAACCAATGCAAAGAGAATATGATACCATTGTGCCTTCAATCGGATTGCGACGAAAAACAGCAGTGCAACAACCAAACTGATCCATGATGCACGTGAGTACGACAAGACAACTGCTAGCGTTACGATTGTCAGTACCGCCCATGACAGCCATCTAAGTGATGCTTTGGATTCATTTTTACGACGTGCAGAAATCACGAAAAAGGGAATGATGAATGCCAGGCACGCTCCGTAAACGGTGTGATCCGAATAAAATGGTTGCGGAATACTGAACGACGATGCCTGGATGAAGTTTGTATGCGCGTGCACACTCATTGCGTGAAAGACAGGGTACAACAGGCCTAATCCGTACAGCCAAAACAGGTAACGCCGTTTTTTCGCGCAGTCGAGAAAATGCCCAAATACGATATAAAATGCAAGAAAGAATAATAGTTTCATCGCCACGCGCTTCATGGTCACCAACGTGAGTTCACTCTGAAAGGCAGAAGCGAGCGACCAAACGATATCGATGAAGAGGACTACTGTGATCGGGTGCTTCAAAAATGCTGATTTCATGGATAATCCGCCCAACACTTTAACGCTGTACAATACGACCAGAAAAGCGCTCAGCATTTCGGACGGAAAGGACATTCTCAACCCCAGGAATGGCAGCGCGAGTGGAATCGAGATGGGAGCCAGTGCAACCGTCAGCCAAACGACGCGTTCCAACCGAGAAGTGGCCCATGGAATGAAAAACAATCCCGCGAGAATCAGGATAAATACATACAGGTCTCCCACTCGCTCCAGGTAAAGAGAATACACAACTCCAACAAGGGCTGCCAGAATTCCCAGCCACGTAGATTTGGAACGGGGCAACATCAACGAACTTCTTTCAACACATCACGCAAGCGTGCTCGTAATACAATCCATGTAAGCGATAAAAAGAACCCGATAAGAAGACCGATGATTCCATGGGTCGTAAAAGATGGTGACACTTTTTTCCGATCAGAAACAGCTGTGACCACCGGATACACCTTTGGAAACGGAAGTTCAATCAACTGTTCGGTAGCATTTGCGTCGGCCAGCAGCATATTGAGAATTTCCAATTCACGGTAATAAATATCTACGACTCGTTCCAAGGATAAGCTGGGGTTCTTTTTGATTTTTTCGAGGATCACCGCATCGCCATCCATCCGTTTTCCCGATCGCTGTCTTTCCTCAATTTGGCTTGCGCGTACATCCGTTAACAACGAAGGCGAGCCGGACTCACTTATGGTCGAAATGGAATCAAACAATTCATTTACTTTTTTCTGCTGAATCTCAATTTTCTCCTTGTAATCCGACATCAATAATCGAATGTTGCTCAAATACATTTCCTTGCGAATCGTATCGATGTATTCCATTGCCGTATTTACGATGTCTGACGCCAAATCGGGATCTTTCATATTCGCTTGAATCACAACCGACAGATAGCGTGTACGGGAAAACGTGATGTCTCCTGAGTAGTTCTTGGCGAGTTTGTAGCGCCAGCCATCCGAATTCGTATCCAATTCGTAGTAGGAAATCAAGTCGAAATCCTCCACAATTTTGTCCTTCATTTGCTTGGACTCAAAAAGCTGAATCAGGCGATCTGCCTGTATTTCAAAACCAAAATCCGGATTGACTGCTGTTTCCTTGATTGAGTTAGAATTGGTCGGATAAACGACACCATAAGCCCTGTATTTTTTCGGAATGAAAAACGTAATGGAAATGGCTCCAATAAAAAAGACAGCTGTAATCACGAGAATCTTAAATCGATTCGCATAGATCAACTGAATGAGGTTTCGATTAACTGATTGTTCTTCCAAGAGGCATTGATTTCGGACAAATATAGGTAATCATCGTGCTAGATTTTCCAAAAGTCGATGTAACGATCGGAAGTATCTGCCATTCGGACCCATTGCATTGATGATGAATCCGAAGCTTCCAATGCATTCAATACGTGCTGAATCATTCCTTCTCGCGTTGCACCTGTTGCCCAGGATTCGCAATCAAATTCAACATAAGCTCCCACCGGGCCCGATACCACCCTGGCTCCCTGTGCCAATGCTTCGATGAACACATTTCCAAAACTCTCGTATCGACTGGTATGCAGTAAAATTCGTGATTTCGCCATCCATTCAAGCACCTCGGGCCGATCCAGTTTCCCTTTCCATGTAACCGTATTCGAGAGCCCTAGTTTATCTGAGAGTTCTTTCCATTTACGAAGCTGATCTCCATCTCCGATCAGACACGCAGATACATTCGGACGTTTCTTTTTGATTTCGGCGACAATCTTGAGGAACTCATCATATTGCTTCACCCGAATCATGCTACCCACCCCCAGAATATCAATTTCCTTTGTTTGGGAGGGACTCGGGACA
>JAURNA010000260.1 GCA_030830385.1 Crocinitomicaceae bacterium
CTCGAAAAAAGGGGATCAATTGTTGGCATTTTGGCTGAATTCCAACCACATCGATTCCATCGGGGAAAAGCAGGATAGTGTACGCGAGCTCGCTGAAAAAACCGAATGGCGGCATCATTATAAGGCCATCGCAGAAATCATCGAAACCGAAATTGAATCCGACAAATTGGTGAATTGGATTCAAGGCTATTCGCGTTTCATTCCAAAATTCTACAAGTATCTTCCCGTTGTATTTTCGTGCATATCGGTACTCACAATCGCCAGCTACACGCTATCCTACATTTCTGGCTACGCCTTGGCCGGTTGGTTCGGAATCGGGCTCGCAATTAGAGTACCTTACATCAAAAAAATAACGCGGTTTTATAACCTCACCAGCAAAGCCGAAGCAACATTCGCTCAATACGCTCAACTTCTGAATTCCATCGAAAATGAGGCATTCAACAGTCCCGGACTCAACTCAGAAAAGGAGCAAGTTATTTCATCCGGAGAACTCGCTTCGACCAGACTGGCATGCTTCGCAAAGTTGATCAGTTTCCTGGGAAATCGGAATAACATCCTTATGGCACCGTTGATCAACGGCTTTTTTCTGTGGGATATCCACCATACATTTCGCATCGAGCAATGGCTGGAAGAGTGTAAGGATGATTGCGCATCGTGGTTCACAACCATTGCGTTTTTTGATGCGATGAACTCATTTGGAAATTTTGCATACAATCATCCGGACTACATTTTCCCGGAGGTTAGTACCGATGGAACAACACAGATTCAATCGACGGACTTGGGTCATCCGATGATCAAGGCGCAATCACTTGTAAAAAATGATCTTCGCATCAATCGTACGGATTTTTTCATCATCACCGGGGCGAATATGGCCGGGAAAAGTACGTTTCTGCGAACCGTTGCGGTCAACCTCGTACTTGCCAATAATGGACTTCCCGTTTGCGCAAAATCCTTCACATACACTCCGATTAAGCTAATCTCAAGTATGCGTACCACTGATTCACTCACCAAGGACGAATCTTACTTTTTCTCGGAATTGAAACGCTTAAAATGTATCGTGGACCACATTGCAAATGACGACTATTTCATCATTCTGGATGAGATTCTGAAAGGTACCAACAGCAAGGACAAAGCAGAAGGGTCGAAGCAATTTGTTGAGCGTCTGGTTCGGTCGCAATCCACTGGTTTGATTGCTACCCACGATTTGAGTCTGTGCACACTCGAAACGAAACTCCCGGCGGTCAGCAATTATTATTTTGATGCAGAAATCGTAAACGACGAACTCCATTTCGACTACCGATTGAAAGCGGGAATTTGCCCGAACATGAATGCTTCTTTCCTGATGAAAAAGATGAACATCGTTTGATGCCGATTTATGTCCTCAAGTTGTCAATCAACGTTGCTTTTGACAAGTCCCCGACACATTTTGTCGAAATGGGGTAGCCAGAGGATAAAATTTAAGGCGATGCGTTCAGCATTCCGTCTTTCCATTTGGATGTTTGTGGAAGTAACAGTAAGGGTGTGTTCCGGTTAACGGAGTAATCCAACGACGACCCGCACAGCTCTAGTGGATTCGCAGATGTTTGGGTAACGCGTTGTTGATCCGCATTCCGTTCGATTTTCCAACTCCAATTGACAATCCCTGGTGTGTGAGAATCACCGGCCCTTTTTCGGCTTGAACGTGCACTGCATTTCCCTTCAGGAAATGAATCGCGTCGTCTTTATTCAGATCCATTTTGTTCGAAAATCCATTTGTTAGCGTATGCATGGCCGCATCGTGCGACAGCATAAAATCCCTTCCTTTTATCTCCCCCAGAAAAAGTCCTTTTCGCAGAAACCTCTGCCCATTTAAAATGTGCTGCCACTTCCACTCAACCTCCGAAAAAGCGAAAAACCGACCGTTGTGCTCTTCTACGATGCGGTTCTTAAGGTCCAAGCCAAAATCAATCGATTCCCTGAGTGGTTTGGGTTTTGGTATACGCGTATTCACCTCACGCCGATCCCCATCTTTCGTTAGCACCGAAACAAAAAATCCTTCACCTTTCAAACGATGTGGCCAGAATTGATAGCCTGTATTGCCGTTTTCCGTGATCGTATCAACGTCCCATTCCTTTGGCGGACACAGCCCAATGGTTTTCAATCCATGTTGATGAACCAGGTATTCTATTTGCTTGTGGTTCTCATCCGGATTGTAGGTACATGTTGAATAAATGAGGTAACCGCCTCCATTCAGCATACCGATCGTGTCCTCAAGAATTTGCCGTTGTCGAACCGAGCATCCGTACGCTCTTTCTGAAGTCCATTCGGATCGACTGGCAACATCTTTTCGAAAGAGTCCTTCTCCGGAGCACGGAGCATCGACAAGGATGAGATCAAACAGTGCCTCCGTGTTTGAAAGTGCTGAGGCATCACTATGTACTATCATATGGTGATCGGTTCCCCAGCGGATCGAATTTTCCCTGAGCACGTGCACGCGCCTGGCATCGATTTCGTTCGAAACCAACAATTGCCCGGGAAACTGGTCTTTGATCAGCAAGGTTTTACCTCCGGGTGCAGCGCATACATCAAGGATCGTAGCGTCCTCAGAGAGCGATAACTGACGCAATGCATATCCCAGAAACATGGAACTTGCCTCCATGGGGTAATAGGCCCCCGCATGGTACAGAGGTTCTTTCCCATAATGGGGACGATCTTGCAGGTATCGACCATTCTCATCCCAAAAAACCGACTCGCTCTCCTCCCAAATCTCAAATCCGATGGATTTGTTGGGATTCAGTCGCAGGGAAACGGGACTGTCTCCATCCAATGCTGCGAACAATGTGTTCGCATCAGTCAGTTGACGGGAAATTCGCGCCTTGAAATCTTCCGGAATCTCGGGTTTCATCTGCACGAAAATACAAAAGTTACCTTCGGGTAAAAACAGGTTTACGTTTCATGATGAACATCCCGGATGCGAAGAATGCGAGCAAGATCAACCTCGCCCGCATCC
>JAURNA010000261.1 GCA_030830385.1 Crocinitomicaceae bacterium
AATGACTCAGAAACAAAAAATCCGAAGGACTCCATCGAAAGTACCGTACCGGACAACGTTGAAATATCCTACGAAGAATACGCCGCGGAAATCAACGCAGACGATTCATTGCTCATCGCCAACAGCATGTTTTATACCAATGAAGCCGGCGAATCCGTCAAGGTAATCCTGTTTTTTCGTCAGGTTGGTGACTCCAGTGAACTGGTAAAAATGCAAGAACTGATGGTGAAAGACCCTTCGGGAGTCATTTCAACCAACGAATTCTATTACAAAGCAGGAAAGAAGACCATTTCACGCCAGTTTTTCCCCGAATCTGAAGGTGACAGCCTTTACTTTGTAGAGCTCTCTTCGTTTTACAACAACGATGAGAAGGTCCTCATTACCAAACGAAGAACCTCGCCATGGGAAGAACTTCTGCATCAGGAAACCTATACAAAAGTCGCGAACAAAGCGTGCAGGGATGACCGTGCTTTTTCAGTAGTAAATCAAGAAGGGAATTTTGAAACAACATTCCAGGGATTCGTAGATATGAATCCGTACCTGTATCTCCTCGTTGGAGAAAACAAAAAAGAAGGCTACACAAGCGCGTTGATTGTACAATCGAGAACAAACGTAGTTCGGCAACTGCAAGCCAATGAATCAGAAATGATTGGAACACCGCTCGTTGTAAACTTCGACGTCATCCAGGAAGGTCCCTCAGAGCAACAAATCTTACTGGGCGTAGACTTCAAGTAGCGAAATAGCGTATTTTGGGCTTCCGGATGGAAAAAAAATCCTTTCATCGTCTTTTTAAGACCAGTTAACAAGTTTAACGTTTTCTCCTCTTGGCTTTCTTCCTATACTTGATCCTGATTGTTGCGCAAAAGATGAATCGACTTAACTTTTTTCTACTATTTCTGGCCTTTCTGGCGATGAATACCAGAGCCCAAAACATGTCTGTTCAAGGAACAGTTCATGACTCAACAGGCACACAACCCGTGATGAATGTCACGGTAATGGCCGTGCGAATTCGGGACTCACTATTGCTGGATTTCGATCGAAGCGATGCCCGGGGTCAGTTTGAAATCGGCGGTTTTCCCATCGATACATTTACATTGATTTTCGAGCATCCATACTATGATGAAAAAACGTATTTCATGTTTGGCAACGAAGACAACAAAGACATTACAATATCATCGGTTCGAATGCCTTCAAAATCCCAGGAGATCGAAGAAGTTGTGATCTACGCCTACAAAGATCCCATTTACTACAAAGGAGATACGCTCGTTTACGTGGCAGATTCATTTCAGGTGGCAGAAGGTGCTGTAGTCGAAGATTTACTCAAGAAGCTGCCCGGAATTGATGTCGATAAAGACGGAAAAATTACTTCTCAAGGACAACAGATTGGAAAAGTCCTGGTGGATGGTGATGAGTTTTTTGGAGACGATCCGACCATTGCAACCAAAAATCTCGGAGCCGATGGGGTAGACGAAGTTCAGGTCTACGAAATGGAAAACGACCAAGGCATCGGAGGTGATGATGAAAAAATACAAGTACTGGATTTAAAGCTGAAAGACGATGCGAAAAAAGGCTACTTCGGACGAATATCGGGTGCCTCAGACTTCGCTCTTACTCCGGTCGATGGCGAAATCGGAACCAACCCTTTCTATGAAGGTGAACTACTCCTGAATAAGTTCAGTGGTGCTCAGAAAATCTCGGTTTTTGCACTCGGCTCCAATACACCAAGGACGAATTTCGGATGGGGAGACATGAAAAAATTCGGTTTGGAGAATGAGACAACCTCCGGAAACCGATGGATGCCGGGAGCGACGAACAACACAAGCGGTATTCCTCAAACGATAACTGCAGGTCTGTACTATTCGGATAAATTCGGGAAGAAAAAGCAACATAAGATCGGATTCAACTACTCCTATTACAACAATTACCTCGATGCACGTTCTGCAAGTCAGTCGCAATACTTCCTCTCGGATTCATCCTATGTGACCGATGATTCAACACGTGACGTAACCCGCAGTGAATCGCATCGATTCAACATCAACTTCGAATCAAAATTGGATTCACTCACAACACTGGTGATCCGTCCTTCGATAAGCATGGATTTCTCGGAGGTGACAAATGAAGACATTTCTGAGTTCTTCAATTCGGACAGTGAACGTACGCTTGGCACAGACATTCGCAACTTCAACGATTCGAAAGGTCTCACAATCAATTCTTCCGTTATCCTCAGACGCAAGTTCAAAAAGAGAAAACGGGAACTTGAGTTTAGGTACGACTTTGATCTGGATACGAACAACACAGTAGGAGAACTGGATTCGAGAACGACATTTTTCATCAACGGCTCGGGATATACAGACACAACCCTGCAGTCAAAATTGAACGACAACTTCAATCTTACGCACGCCGCTCAGATCGTGTATGTTGAGCCACTCGGTAAGAAATTTCAGTTGCAGTTTGAGTACCTGTATCGATATGGTTTGAGCCGCATGAATCGTCGAACGTACGATTTCGAAAGTGCGACACAAGACTTCACGAACTTCAACGCTGTACTATCGAATATTTTCGACAACACGCGCCAACAGCATCGTACGGGTATCGAACTGAAATATGAAAACTCAAAACATACCATTGAGGGAGGAATGCGATTCAGAAACATTAACATCGACAATGTGAACCTGATCACGGATACAACGATCAGTCAGAACGTAAACAATTTCCTTCCAATATTCCGCTACACGTTCAAACAATCGATGAGTAAGCGATTCAGCTTGAAGTATCGCACAAGTTCTGCGCAACCATCCATCAACGATTTGGTACCTGTACCCGACAATACGAACCCCAACCGTATCCGCGAAGGCAACCCAGATCTGTTGCCGAACTATATGCACAACCTTGATCTAGGGTTCAATAACTGGAGCACACTTTCAGGACAATATGTGTACGCAGGCATCATGGGGACATTGACGGATAACGCATTCTCGACATCTACAGAATACGACGAATTCGGCAGAACTGTGTCGAAGACGGTGAATGTAGATGGAAACATGTCCTTAATAATGTACAGTGGAGCCGGACTTCCATTCTTAGGTAGAAAAATAGAATTGCGTCCGCAGATCAGTGCATCTTACTTCAGAACCATCAGCTATATCGTCGGAGCGGAGAATGTTACAGACAACTATGCAATTACGCCCCAATTGGACGTGAACTTCAACCTGCTGCCAGATTCACTCGAAATGGGAACGAAAGCGAGCTATTCGTTGAACAATGCGATCAGCTCGCTGAGTGAAGCGGCATCCACACCGTTCTCCGTCCAAACGTATGGTGCATGGTTCGACTGGAGATTGCCAAAAGGTTTCATGATCGGAATGGAAGGAACCTACACCAAGAACGCACAGCCAGGAGATGGTTTCTACGACACAGAGTTCTTCGTAATGAATGCAGAATTGAGCAAACGTTTCCTCAAAACGCAAAACCTCGAGATTGCATTGGTAGGAAATGACATCCTGAACCAAAATGTAAACGCGAGAAGAGAGGTACAAAGCAATATCATAACCGATTACAGGACAACAATTATTTCGCGGTACTTCCTATTGAAAATGACACTTCGATTTAACAACCGAAAAATGAAAGAAGATGACTATACAGGCTTCCATTAAGAAACTCATGGTATGCACATCGGTAGCACTGATGCCAGTTATAGCCTCTGCTCAAATGATAAACCAGGGAAAGATTGTATTTGAGCGTAAGGTAAACCTGAAGAAACAATTCAAGAATGATCCACGTGTAGCGCAATTTCTGAGTGAGGACGTTACATGGAGAATCGAGAACTTCGAAATGCACTTCAACGATTCGCTTTCATCCTTTTTACCGGTTCAATCGGAAGAAGATGAGGTAAAGGGATTCATGAAATACCTTACGACTCACAATACGATTTACACCAATCAGAATACAGGTAAAAAACAAGTCGTACTGGACCTATGGGGTACGCAAACCTATATAGAGGATTCCATCCATACGCGGAAATGGAAAATCACAAATCGTAAGCGTATAATTGCCGGTTACGAGTGCCGGAGAGCCATTTGGGAGCAAGACGACACAACACGAATCTACGCCTGGTTCTGTACAGAGATTGTTCCGACCATCGGTCCGGAAGGTTTCAGCGGACTACCCGGTGGAATTTTGGGTCTCGCAACCGAAAACGGTAGTATCATTTACTTCGCACAAACAGTAGAAGAAGTAGAAGTAAGCCTGGATAAATTAACGCTTGATACAAAAGGACAAGAAGTCTTTACCGAGGAAGAATTAAAAGCAACAATGCTGGAAAAAGCGGGCCGATGGGTGAAGCCGGAATACCTGGACGCCATGTTCTCCTGGCTCTAGTTTATTTTAGATAGCGGATATGTCTGTTCGAGTGACCACAATAGGCTTTATTGAGAACAGACAGGGACTACTAGACGATCAAATCCATAAGCTATTACACTTCCGATCCCTTGTATCTCGATAAGAACTGGCTGCTGATCAATCGTATAGAGCCAATTCATAATTCGTAATTCATAATTCATAATTACGAATTACTAACTCGAAAATCAACCATTCTCAGCCACCACTTCCTTAATCTCCGGAATGTGCTGTTTCAAAAGCGCTTCAATTCCTCCTTTCAGTGTTGCTGTGCTGGACGGACACCCTGAACACGCTCCACGAAGAACAACGGTTACCACACCATCCTCGTACCCACGAAAATCAATGGCACCACCGTCGTTTTCAACCGCTGGACGGACGTACTCATCAAGCAAATCTGCAATCGCATTGTCGTATTCACTTGCAGCAAATACTTTTTGAGGCGTTTCATTCTCTTCAGTTGCAGGGGCCGCATTTTTCGGAGGCATCATCGTCAGAATATCCTTTCCGTCTGAAATCCATTCGCGAATGAATTCGCGTAACTCCATCGTGATGAAATCCCATGAAAGATTGTCGGTCTTGGTGACGGTAATAAAATTGGATGCGATGAAAATACCCGCTACGAATGGTAGGTTAAACAACTCTTCAGCAAGAGGAGAATATCCCTTTGCCTGAGCCATATCTGTAAATTCTACGGAATCACCCATTCCCAACAAGGACTTGTTTGCCACGAATTTCATCGTTGAAGGATTGGGTGTCATTTCTGCGTATATGGTAACCGGAACGTTCATGATTTCTATTTACAATCCAGTGCAAAATTACAGGAAACATTTCAACAATGACCAAAATTTTGTTTTTGCAGAAGATGAGATCGTTGTATCTTTGAAATACATGAGAGGGCTCCAAAGCATATTGTTTTGTGCAGGAATTATTCTTCTGCTCGTCGGAAACATTGGTTTCATGGTTTTCGAGCACAACTGTGACAAAGACGGCCGGTCGTTTTCCTTTGTGATTGACGATGAAGATCGCTGCGGTCACCACAAACAAATGAAAGAAGGTTGCACTCAGGAAGAGAAATGCTCGGAACAATGTTTGGATCATCGCGTAACAAATACCGGTTGTGAGTCTCCTTTGGGTGATGATTGCTGTGACGACAATTGGTACCACGTGAAGGTTTCGCTTGATTACTATCAGGAAGCACCATCGACGGATGCGATCCTTCTGTTGGCACCTGTGTTGAGTCCAATTCAGGCGATGAGTGTTCCAATTGCCACGTCTGAACATTCTATCCCCGGTAACCGACCACCTCCTTTACCGGAGGATGTTCGTAGATCTATGCTTCAAGTCTGGCTGGTTTGATACAATAACGTTGGACTACCACCGAGTTATAATCAAACAGCAAAACACATGAAAATTTTCATCACAATCTTGCTTGCTTTTGGATTTCTGTCCGGAGCAAAAGCTCAAGTAAACGGCATCGTTTATGGCGCTGTTGAAAAAGGCAAGCGAATACCCCTTTATGGCGCTAAAATTCGTTTGCTGAAAGGTGACGGACGTGCCATCTCGAAGGAAGACGGAACCTTCGAACTAATTCTGGACAAAAAACAACTACCCGATACCATGATCATTACGGCGATGGGCTATAATCCAGATACCGTTGCTGTGACAAAAAAAGACCGTTTCGCAGCGTTCGACATAACGTTGTATTCCGATCAATTGCTACCGGAGGTAATCGTTGCTGCCAAACAGGAAAGTAAGTCCATTCTTCGGCTCAAAATCCTGGCAATAGAAAATCTGAGTCAACAAGAGTTGCGAAAAGCAGCATGCTGTAACCTTTCAGAATCATTTGAAACGAATGTTTCCGTAGATGTCAGCATTTCGGATGCAGTCTCCGGAGCAAAGAAAATCCAGATGATGGGTCTGAGTGGTATTTACACACAAATACAAATGGAAAATATTCCCTATTTGCAGGGAACCGAAACACCATTTGGATTGATGACCATTCCCGGAACCTGGGTGAATTCTATTCAGATAACGAAAGGAAGCGGAACCGTTGTAAACGGATACGAATCCATGGCCGGATTGATCAATCTTACCATGAATCATCCGGGAACCATGGAAAAATGGTTCGTGAACGCGTACACCAATCGCTTCGGTCGGGCCGAGTTAAACGCAAACACTGCTTTTCATCTCAACAAAAAATGGAGCTCGGCCTGGATGGCGGGTGCCTCCTATTTGCCCAGAGAATTCGACGACAACGGCGACGGCTTTATGGATCTTCCGAAAACGTTGCATGCCGGGATTTTCAATCGATACGCATACGAAGGTGATAAAATGGAGGCACAAATCGGGTGGAACGGTTACCTCCATGATATGGTTGGGGGACAGATAGGGTATCGCGGTGTTGAAACGGATACCTTGTTTGGAGTTCAGAATGTTAGTGAGCACCTGGATGTCTTTGCAAAAACAGGGTTTTTCCTAAAAAAACCGCTGCATTCCATCGGTGTGATCTACAACGGTAAGTATCAGCGAATGGGAGCTTTGTTCGGGAATCGAAACTTCAGTGCGTTGGAAAGACGAGGATATATCAACGCAATTTACACCGGGATTATCGGCAGTTCTATCCACACCTATAAACTGGGCGTAAGTGGTGTGTATCTGGATCTGGATCAAAAATTGAATGCCCTGGATGCCAGTCGTGTGGAAATGGTGCCCGGAACCTTTGGAGAATACACATTCGAAGGGGTTCGGATGTCTGTTGTTGCAGGGGCACGGTATGATTATCACAACTTATTTGGAAGTCAGTTTTCACCGCGTGTCCACACCAAATGGAAGCTCTCGGAGCGCACGGATTTACGCGTCACAGCAGGACGTGGATGGCGGGTTCCGAACTTCATTTTGGACAATTTGTCATTACTCGCAACCGGTCGCGATTGGGTCGCTCCTGACACACTGCTGCCCGAAATCTCCTGGAACGCAGGTGGAAGTATTGTACAGCGGTTCAACATGAAAAATGGCGGCGGCTCACTTACGGTCGACTACTACCATACGCGTTTCATGCGCCAGTTGATCATTGATCGGGATGCCAACGTATCCGCATTTGTGTTCAGAAACACAGAGGAAACCTCATATTCAAACAGCTTGCAGGTAGAGTTAGCAATGCCATTGCTCAAAAACTTCGACGTTCGGCTGGCCTACAAATGGCTGGATGTGAAAGCGGTATTCAATGACGAACTTCAGCGTACACCGTTTGTACCAACCCACCGAGGCTTTGTAAATTTTGCGTACAAAACGCGAAACAAACGTTGGGAATACGACCTCACAACATCCGTTTTTGGACCGGCTCGTTTACCTGTGGCCATGCTGCCGGATGGTTCGGAAACAACGAACAACACGAGTTCTGCGGTACCGATGGTTAGTGCCCAGATTACCCATGTTTACAAGCGCTGGGAATTTTATTTAGGTGGAGAAAACCTGCTCAATTACAAACAGGCCAATCCGATCATTAATGCTGAAAACCCATTCAGTTCTACATTCGATGCAACCCGAGTCTGGGCTCCTATTATTGGGTCAAATGTGTATTTGGGAGTGCGGTTCACCATAGAGAGCAAAGAGGAAGAGGATGAATCTGGATATTAACCTTCCCGTGATTTTTCTGACTATGTTTTTTCTTGATTGGGCTAAAAATGCGTAAGTTTGGAATCCTAGGTTAAATTATTCATCATGATTCTACCACTTCTAAGAGCACTCTGCATGATCGTTGTGCTCGTTTTTTTTCCGGGTGTTTTATTCGGTCAAATCAGTGTTACAGGTAATTTGACGGCTCAGCAGTTAGCTGAGGTTTTTGCCGGATCAAACATTACCGTCTCCAATGCAGTACTAAACGGTTCTCCCGTTGCAAGTGGGAGCTTTACATCTACCGGTTTCAACTTTGCGTCAGGTGTTATTCTGTCCACAGGAACCCTCGACAATTGCGTTGGACCCAATGACGACCCCAACACAAGTGACAATCTAGGGTATCCCGGTGATGCTGAAATGGAGGCATTGGGAGGTTCGAATTCATGGGACGCAATCTCGCTGGAGTTCGACTTTATTGTACAATCCTCCTCCGTTCAGTTCGAATATATTTTCGGATCGGAAGATTATCCGGAAGCAGCACCCCCCAACCAGCCCAGCTTCAATGACGTATTTGCATTTTACATCAGTGGCCCGGGAATTGTGGGTAGCGAAAACATTGCACGTATTCCCGGAACAGTGGACCCCGTTACGATTGACAACGTAAATCCGGTCACCAACAGCCAATATTATGTTGACAATAACGGGGGTCAGGAAATCCAGTTCGATGGTTACACAGTTCCACTCGTTGCATTTAAAAACGGACTGACGCCTTGTGAGACGTATCATCTGAAACTCATCATTTCCGACATTCACAATACCAACCGGAATTCTGCGGTATTCTTGAAGGAGAACTCGTTTGTACAGGAAAACGTACTGGGCGTTGAAGCACAAACAGTTAACTCGGATGGAGTCGCTTTGGAAGGCTGTATTGATGCGAGCTTTACCTTTGAATTCGATCAAGTAAGTAATCAGGATCGGGTGATCAACTTTCAGGTAGGAGGCTCGGCGGTAAATGGTGTCGACTATGCATTTGTCGATACCTCCATTACAATTCCGGCTGGTGATCTCCAGGGAACGGTTACAGTAGATGCATTCTCGGATGGTATAACCGAAGGACAGGAATATATAGAACTCATTTATCCATCGGGTGGCTGCGTAGGTGGTTTCGATACGGTACTTCTGTTCATCAATGACGCCCAACCGATAGACTTTACACTCACCGGAACCGATCTGAACTGTTTCGGCAATAACTCAGGAGAAATTTTGGTGAATGCATCCGGAGGGTTTCCGGCATATACCTATGTGATCACACATCCCGATGGAACAGTCACAGAAACCGAGAATAATCCGGTTACCGGGCTGACCGCAGGGCAGTATTCCGTTCAGGTGTACGACACGTACGGCTGTCAGGCAGAGGCACTGGTCGTTGGCGGTGTATTTGATGCGGGTACGACCTTCTTACCCGATGGTCAGGGCGTAACCTATCAGGCACCTTTGCTCATTTCCGGTTTTGGTACGGGAGAGACAATCACCAACGTGAGTCAAATTCAGCAAATTTGCCTTACGATGGAACATTCGTATTTAGGGGATCTTGAGATTTCCGTCGAATCCCCAAGTGGTCAAATCGTTGTATTGAAACAACAAGATGGAGGAAACTCCTGTGATCTAGGAGAACCTTTTGCATCGGGTCAAGTGGATGGTGCCAACAGTCACCTGGCCGATCCGGGAGTAGGGTACGAATACTGCTTCAATGCGTCACCAATTTTTGGAACGATGGTGCAAGAGTCATGGAATTTTATTCATACCATTCCCTCATCTACCGGAGGAACCTACACGGATAATTATCTTCCAGCCGGCTCCTATACTTCTTTCGAAAATTTGAGCAGTTTGGTAGGATCTACATTGAATGGAACCTGGACAGTGAACGTGAACGATCAATTTGGATTGGATAACGGCTATATTTTCAACTGGTACATCAGTCTTGTTGGCGATGCGCCCGACACCAGCATAACGATCCTGGAACCCACGGAAATAGTGGTAACAGGATTCGTGCAAAACGCGAACTGCTCAAACTTCGACGGGTCGGTCAATACGTCAGTCACGGGAGGTACCGGACCGTATACGTACTTCTGGAGCACAGGTGCGACTACGCCCTCTTTAACAAATGTTCCGGCAGGGACGTATGCATTGACGGTAACGGATGCCATTGGGTGTACGTCTACTGAAACGTTTGTTGTGAACAACATCGGGACACTTTCACTGACATCACAAGTTACAACACCATCTTGTTCAGGAGGTACAGACGGGGCAATCGACGTGACACCATCAGGCGGAACTCCAAACTTTTCATACAGCTGGTCTACGGGTGCAGTAACCGAAGATGTCTCCGGCCTGGCAGCGGGTGATTATACCGTGACCATAACGGATGCGGTGGGTTGTACATTCTCAGAAGTAATTACGGTTAACAACACCGTTCCGATTGCCATTACAAATACCCTGTTGCAGGATGAACAATGCAGTACGGACAATGGAGCAATCAGCGTATCTGCATCGGGAGGCTCGGAATCTTATGGATTTTCATGGTCTACGGGTCAAACGACTCAAGCGATAACAAACCTCACTTCCGGAACGTATGTCATTGATGTTATGGATGCCAATGGCTGCATGGCTTCGGAATCATATACGATCGTCAATAATGTTTCTAATTGCGGCGCATTCTGTTATACAACTATTCAGGGTGCAACGACGAATGAGACGTGTGGTGCGGATAATGGAAGCATCGACATTACTGTGCTGAATGCCGTTGCTCCGGTTACCTATAGCTGGTCAAATGGCGCCATGGTTGAAGACCTTTCGGGGTTATCAGCAGGTACCTACACAGTTACGGTTACAGATGCCAATTTTTGCTCTGAGACCATGAGTTTCACAATTGTGAATGATGCAGGCGATCTATCTGTTTCGCTCGCGACGGTCGTAGATGAAAACTGTGGAAACGGAAATGGGAGCATTGACATTTCTGCAAGTGGGGGCAATCTGCCGTATTCATTCTCCTGGTCCAATGGAGGTTCTGCGGAGGATATTTCTTCACTGAGTGCCGGAGATTATATGGTTACGCTCACCGATGGGAACGGCTGCTCCGTTTCCGAGATATACACAGTTGCAAATGATCCGGGATCATTGGGCATCAGCGCTTCTGTGTCCGATGAAACGTGCACATCAGGTAACGGAATCATCGATGTAACCCCTTCCGGAGGCAATGGCACATTGACGTATTCGTGGAGCAACGGTGCAACAACGCAGGATTTGTCTTTTTTAAGTTCGGGTAATTACATGGTTACGGTCACAGATGGAACGGGATGTAGCCTGCAAGAAACGTACACGGTAGGCCAATCATCAGGTAACATTAGCCTGTTAGGCTCAAATGTAACCAATGAAGCATGCGGCAATGGTCAGGGAGCAATCAACATCACACTTACCGGAAACAACCTGAGTTTTTTATGGTCAAATGGAGCGACAACAGAAGACATTTCAGGGCTGTCGGCAGGACAATATACTTGTCAGGTATCGAATGAACAGGGATGTATGTACACAACGGCTCCGATTACCGTGGTCAATACGTCCGGAACGCTTGCAATATCCGCTCAGCTAGTCGCGGACGAAACCTGCGGGCAATCGAATGGATCAATCAACCTCAGTGTTTCGGGAGGTTTAACGCCCCATACGTTCTCTTGGTCAAACGGAGCGACTTCAGAAGATATTGTTAACCTTTCGGCCGGAACGTACACAGTTACCGTAACGGATGCCAACGGTTGTGTGGAGGTACAGTCCGAACAGATCGATAATTTACCGGGTACATTGGCTATCCAGAATGCGATCATTTCAGACGAAATCTGTGGAGACGCAACAGGAGCGATTGATTTAATTCCGAGTGGAGGAGCAATCCCTCTGACCTATCAATGGTCGAATGGTGAAATCACAGAGGATGTTTTCGGACTCAACTCGGGGATGTATACCGTTACCATAACAGATAACGTTGGATGCGCTGTTTCGAATACGTATTTCGTAACTAATCAGACCAATGGATTGACAGCATCTTCCCAATTAACCAATGAGGTTTGCACCAATGGAATGGGACAAATTGATGTGACTCCATCAGGAGGCCAGGGACCCTATACATTCATTTGGTCCAACGGAGCAACGACAGAAGACCTTACCGGACTTTCTTCGGGAAGTTATTCGTGCGTAATCACCGATGACAATAATTGTTCGATACACGCAGGACCGTATGATATTGGTAATACACCGACGAATTTGGCAGCTGTAGCAGTGGTTACAAATGCGTCATGCGGAAATAATGGAGCCATTGACCTCACCATTACAGGTGGAGCAGGCTCGCCGACGTTTAGCTGGTCCGATGGCGCCATCACTGAAGACATCTCTGGTCTTGCGGCAGGAAGTTATACCTACACAGTCACCGACAATAACAACTGCGTGGTCTCGGGAACAGAGACCGTTATCGAAACAAATGGCAGTATGAGCTACACGTTCAGTATGACGAGCGAAATATGTGGTGACGCTGCAGGCGCAATACATGTAGAAGTGAGTGGGGGTGCAACTCCGCATACCTATCTATGGAGCAACGGTGCAACGACCCAGGGCATCACCGGGCTTTCAGCAGGTCTTTATTCCTGTATCATCACCGATAACAATGGATGTACAATTACGACGCAAGACATACAAGTGACCGATCTTCCGGGTAACTTGAGTATCACGGATATGGTCGTTTCCGATGCATTGTGTACAAATGCACTCGGAGCAATTGATCTTTCGACTTCAGGTGGTTCCGGTACCCTTACATACGCATGGTCTAATGGCGAAACCACAGAAGACATCAATTCACTGTCCGCAGGAACCTATTCCGTGACAGTTACCGATGCCAGTGGATGTCAGGCAAGCTCATCGGCGGTGGTTTTTAGCAACCCCGGAACCTTGCAGATTTCATTTGGGATTGTTACAGACGAAAGTTGTTCAAATGCACAGGGAGAAATTGATCTAACGGTGATCGGAGCTGAGATTCCGGTTGTGTATACTTGGTCGAATGGGGCGAGTACGCAGGACATATCCAATTTGTCGGCAGGGAGTTATTCGGTTTCAATTGTGGACAATAGCGGTTGTGTTGTAATGGGTGATTACACAGTACACAATACGGGTAGTTCATTGCAAATTGGTGGTGCCAGCGTCGTAAATGAGTTCTGTGGATCTGGCTCAGGCTCAATCGGCATTTCAGTTTCCGGAGGAACACAACCCTACTCGTATAATTGGTTACATGGCGCGAATACGCAGTCTGTTTCGGGATTATCAGCGGGCAATTATTCGATAACGGTAACAGACGTGAACGGGTGTTCAACTGTGGAAACCTACACAGTGCAAAACAACCCCGGAAACCTTTCACTAAATGGCGTTATTACTGACGAATCTTGTGGAGATGGAAGCGGTGCAATCGATGTTACAACTTCCGGAGGAAACCAGCCGCTTGCGTTTAATTGGTCCACAGGTGAAACAACTGAAGATCTTTCGTCGCTCTCGGCGGGAACATACGACCTGATTGTGACGGATAATTTCGGATGTCAGGCCAATTATTCGGAAACTGTCGCGAATATCGCAGGAGGTCTTACCATTGTGGTAGATGCTGCTACCAACGAAAACTGTGGACAGTCTGACGGTGTCATCAATACGACGGTAACAGGTGCGGTTTCGCTCTTTTGGAGCAATGGAGCCACCACCGATGATATATCGGGTCTTTCCGCAGGAACATATACGCTTACGGCAATCGACAACCTGGGCTGTCAGGTCTCAGAAACCGTGACAATCGTAAATAATACCGGATCGTTGGCCATCACATTTGAAAATATAGGCGACGAAAATTGTCAAAATGGTCAGGGATTCGTGGATATTGAAGTCATTGGAACAGGGCCTTTTACCTATGTTTGGAGCGATGGTCAGACCACGCAGGATGCAATAAACCTTGCTTCAGGAATGCATACGGTAACCATCACAGACGGAGTGGGTTGTGAATTACAGGCTTCATACACCGTAAATAACGCTAACAGTACGAATCTCGCAGGAAGCGCAATTATTACGGATGCCTTGTGCTCATTGAGTAATGGTACCATCGACTTGACAGTTTCGGGCGGGATTTCTCCATACACCTTCTCGTGGAATTCCGGAGGAAACGCTGAAGATCCTACAAATCTTGCCGCGGGAACCTACGAAGTAACGATAACTGATGCTTTGAATTGTACCGTCACCGAAACGTACACAGTCAATCAGCAATCATCAAGTCTCGCGATTGATCAAATTTTCGTCGGAAATGAATTCTGCGGTCAGTCAGATGGGCTTATTTTTGTCGAGGCGAGTGGAACAGGAGTGGATTTTTTCCTTGATGGTGTATATTCGGTGACGAACTTCTTCGATTTTTTAGCAGCTGGTTCTTACTTGGTAACAGTCACCGATGCGTACGGATGTTCTCTGAATTCGACGGTTTTGGTTAACAACGATGCATTGTTTACAGTTTCTCACGTTCAGGTCAATGAGACTTGCGGACAAGCGGATGGCGCAATAGACCTCACCGTGTCTAGCGAATTTCCCGGATCAAACTATACCTATAGTTGGTCAAATGGTGCGACTACCGAGGATATAAGTGGATTGAGTGTAGGAACGTATACCGTTACGGTTACAGATGACAATTGGTTCTGCACGGCTGATTATTCGGTCACGATCGTCAACGACTCCTCCTCCTCGATTGCAATTACAGGAGCCATTACCGACGACCATTGTGGTGTGGGCCAGGGAGCCATAGATCAAACCGTAGTTTCGGGTTCAGGATTAACGTACAATTGGTCGAACGGTGCAACCACTCAGGATATCAGTGGATTAAATGCCGGAACCTATACGTGTACGGTTACAGCTTCGGGCATAGGTGGATGTTCGGAAACCTTCACCTATACAGTCGGCGGTCAGACCAACGTGATGGCTCTTTCTTTCTCAACTACCCATGAAGTCTGTGGCGATAGTCAGGGTGCAATAGACCTCACCGTAACCGATGGTTCAGGTTCGTATGATTACTCCTGGGATAACGGTCAAACAACGGAAGATATCTCCGGTATTACAGAAGGTTATTATACCGTTACGGTGGTAGATCAGGGGGATAACTGTGCAATTTCGCAATTGGTAACCGTCCAAAATTTGGAAACAAACTTCGGAGGAGTTACTGCAGCAATCGTGGGAGCAACTTGCTCAACATGCCTGGATGGTTCGATTGATGTTACCGTGGAATCGGGAGGAACGTATTCGTTCAATTGGGATTCCGGTCATACGACAGAAGACATCGCAAATCTGAACCCGGGAGACTACGAGCTTACAATTACTTCGAGCGAGGATTGTGACACCTCAATGGTCTTCACGGTGAACAATACATTGGACATTTCGGGAATATCTGTCGAAACAATAACCATGACGGTGCATCCCAACCCGTCAAGTGGAGAATTCACGGTAAGTTATTCCATTCCTTTGCATACGGACGCCAGATTGTATATCACAGATGCCCTTGGTAAGAAGGTTACGGAATCAACCGAGCTCAAAGAGACGGGTTCTTACAAGGAAAATGCGAGTCGATTTGAAGCTGGCATGTATTTTGTAGTAATTGAAACAAATACCGCTGTGTGCATGGAGCGTTTGGTGGTTACACAAATGAAATAGAACATGAGATATGTAATAATTTGCTTGTTTTTGGTCACAGGAGGAACGCTCCTGGCTCAGGACGATAAGTTGCAGGAAGTAATCATTCAAACGTCGGCAGAATGCCGGGCCTGTAAAGATCGTATTGAGGAGGCAATGAACTACACGAAGGGTGTGAAATACGCTGAATTGGATCTTGAGAGTATGAAACTTACGGTGAAATTCAACGCCCGCAAAACCAATCTGGATGCACTTCGAACCAAAATCTCCGAAACCGGTTACGATGCGGATGATGTAAAGGCCACTAAGGAAGGGCTGGATGCATTACCGGCTTGCTGCAAGCCAGGTGGAATGAAAGGTAAGAAGTAATCCATCAATGAACTGGAGTCGTATTGTAACCAGTCTGCTCGTCAGTGCGACAACCCTCCAGTTAAACGCACAACGGATATCGTCAGACGATATCCGTTTTTTCGTACCTGATTCGTCTAACGCGTATTTAGACCTGCCCCAGGTTTCCGAGTGGGAAATGCAATACCCTGATCTCAACGAATTCGACACGATCGGTACAAAGATTCCCTATTTATCGGTGGAACCGGGAAGGAAATTCGTAATCGCTGTCGATATTCACGCTGTTCCGATAGAACTCCGCAAACAGTTGAAATGGGAAATGTGTTGCGGTGGAATCTTGCGTACTACCGCCCGTGTTAGCATGGATACGCTTGTTTTTGAAGGGCTGCCTACCGGAGATCATTTTCGCATTTCGGTCCTGCAGAAAGACACAGAAATAACAGCCATTGAAGGCCGTGCGTATAAACGTCACACAGAGTACCTCACAATTGTCCCGCTTGTAGATACCGATATACATCTCGATTCTGTCAAGCATTATTTGGATGATCGGTTCCGTTGCACCGGGATACAATTTCAGGTGGATCTACTGCCTAAAATGAGCACGGATTCCGAGTTCCAGTCCACTTGGCGAAATCCCAGCCCTGACTACGACCGGTATACGATGGAAATGACGACCATACGGGATCAATTCTTCAGCGGAAAATCCCGGAAGAAAAAGGGATATTTCATGTTCATCATTGATGGCTTCACGAACCCAGATATTGCCGGATACATCGTTCGGAACAAGGGGATTGGTTTCATCAAAAAGGACGCTGAATACCCCTATCGAAGTCTTGCGCGAAACCTGGCAATAGGGTTGGGAGGATTGGAAGAAACCTGGAGATCAGAAGGTCCCTTGAAAGGCACAACGAACAACCTTCTCGATACGGGTGATGGTGACCATCTCACACACGATCAATGGACGCAAATAAATCGGTATTGCCATGTGCATTCGTACTATGATGATTACGAGGATGTGCGAGCAAGCGGGGGAATGGTCGCATATTACTTTTGGGAAGAGAGTGAGAACGGTGAAATCAAATCGGTGGAATCCGGATTTCTATCTGCAATCCGACGTGGGATAAAGCGAAACCAATTCACCTATTTTCAGCAGATTGATTTTTTCCTGTTTGAGCCGATTTTTACCGTTGCATGGTACGATATCAACTCGCTTCACCTGTTGACTGAGCTGTTGCTGATTGTGTTGTTCTTTATATTTAGAGCAAGATTGAAACGCCGTGTTGCGAAACGTTCGTTCATCATTCAATGGCCCATTCAGCTCGGATTCGTCCTGTTTTCTCTTTCGGTTATGGTGGCTACTTTCTTTTGGATCAACAGCGGATACTCCCTTTTCGAAGTCAAACAGGGAGAAATCAAAGAGTTCGAGGGGAAAAGCATGCAGAGAACGGTTCACGCCGTCAAATACAATCACAACAGCCCGGTGGTTTGCGAAGACGCACCGAAGTCGCAGGTATTGATCAGGAAACATGGTAAATGGGAGCTCAAACGGCAGAAAAACGTATTGTATTTCGATTATTTCGAGAAATCCGGAAAGTTTCGGTTCTCTCACGATTCAAACCGCCTTCCTGTATCCGGTAAATCACTGGAAAAGTACCCCAAAGGTCACTACTTCGTTGTGCGAACCAAAGATTCTTCAGGTAAGCCCGTCAAAGAAACCGTTTACAACCATGCAGGCACCGACGTTACTGCAAAAATGAATCTTCCCGATCCGGCAAAACGCATTCTGTTGTTCGTGAATGGATATCGACCGACTTCTTCAGGCAAGGCGTTTTCCGAAAGTTTGGGAGAAATTTCTGAGAAAGGGCTGGAATTTCCGAATTCACACAACCTTATTTTTGATTTTGACCGGTATGGATACTGGAATCCCTGGCAGCAAATCGATGAACGTTTCGAAGAACGAATCAACCCGACAGAAACCTTGTATGCGGATGGACATTTCTCGGTAGAGACGTCCAATCACAGAAACCTGGTCCACTTTACCTCGCTTACTGCCCGTTACCCAAAGCGCTGCACAGGAAAACACGTCTGCGCCAAACGAGAAGTGGAAGGATTGTTCGGAACCAAATCGATAGAAACAATGAAAATGTTTGATTTACGTCCGAACAGACGAGGATTCAAAAAGCGGTGGGAAAACGGTCGAATTGCCGGAAAAAACCTGCTTCAAATCCTTGGAGAAGTACCCAATGACACAAAAAATGACACGCTTTTCATTGTAGCACACAGTATGGGATATGCCTATGCGTTGGGAATTATCGACGAGTTGAGAGGAAAAATTCAATTCGGTGATTTTGTGATCATGGCTCCGGAAAACGCATCCGCCGGAAGCGTGAACACAGGCGAATGGATGAACGTCTGGCAATACGGAAGTGACTTTTCTGCACAGAAATTAAAAATGCCTTGCCTTACCGATGGTGTGGCCCCTCAAACTGCAGCAGGCGGACTTACAGCAGCACATCGGATTTTCATCCCAAAAGACGTTCGGCAGGGATTTTTCGATTCACACTTTGTAGGCTATTACACATGGATATTCGACATCCCCAAGGGCCAAAAAGGTCATATTCTACAGCGCTAAGTACCCAAATCACTTGACAAACCGAAGCTGGATTCGACTGTATTGACCATTCGGAGCATCTGAATCAGTAAGGATGAGCGTTCGCCAGTTGAGACGCTCAAGACGGAAGGTTTGGCACTCATAGGTGAAACCATCCGACCACATAAGCGCAAGTGAGTCATTGTTCTCAACCGAATAAAGCCCGTTTTGAACCGCATCCATGGCGAAATCGTAAACACCAAACTCGCAGAAATCGTGTTGATTGACTTCACACCGTTCAAATTCAAAAATGAGATCAGGATCTTGCTCACCTGAACCGGATAGGGTAGCTTCAATAACATTCCACTTGCCCTCAAGTCGATTTACCGTTCGTTGACGCTTGTGACATGAACTCACGGAAAATAGTCCAATTAACAGCGTAGGAAGGAAAAATTTCATACCGTGCTTTTCTCAACATTCAGCAATTATTATTCCATATCCGAAAGTCCCTGCAGAAAGAGAAATTTAGTACTTTCGCATTTTGACAACATTAAAGCAAAAACCCTATGTCATACTTGTTTACTTCCGAGTCGGTTTCAGAAGGGCACCCAGATAAGGTATCGGATCAGATTTCTGATGCGTTGATCGATAATTTCCTCGCGTTTGATCCAACCTCAAAAGTTGCGTGCGAAACGCTTGTAACCACAGGACAGGTTGTTTTGGCCGGAGAGGTGAAAACAAACACGTATTTGGATGTGCAGTCCATCGCACGAGATACCATTCGTCGGATTGGTTACACCAAATCGGATTACATGTTCGACGCGAACTCTTGTGGGGTATTCTCTGCAATTCACGAACAGTCGGCTGATATCAACCAGGGGGTTGATCGCGCCAAACCGGAAGAGCAAGGTGCAGGAGATCAGGGAATGATGTTCGGATACGCGACAAAAGAGACTTCGAACTTCATGCCGTTGGCATTGGACCTCTCGCATAAAATTTTGCTGGAATTATCAGATATCCGTAACAACGAGCCAGAATTGATCGGGTACTTGCGTCCGGATGCAAAGTCTCAGGTAACGATTGAGTATTCAGATGACAATGTTCCGAAGCGAATTGATACCATTGTAGTTTCTACACAGCACGACGATTTCGGAACCGAGGAAGAAATGCTGAAGAAAATCAAAGAGGACATTATTGGAATTGTAATTCCGCGTGTAAGAGCGAAACTTTCTTCAGAAATTCAGGCATTGTTTAACGACGATATTCAATACCACATCAACCCAACGGGAATCTTTGTGATTGGTGGCCCGCATGGAGATACCGGTCTTACAGGTCGTAAGATTATCGTCGATACATACGGAGGAAAAGGAGCGCACGGAGGAGGAGCATTTTCCGGAAAAGACCCGTCCAAAGTAGACCGTTCTGCAGCCTACGCCACTCGCCACATTGCGAAAAACATGGTAGCGGCTGGTGTTTGTGATGAAATTCTGGTTCAGGTTTCCTACGCAATTGGTGTAGCTGAACCTTGTGGAATCTTCGTAGATTCCTATGGAACTGCAAAAGTAGACATGAAAGATGGAGAGATTGCAGAGAAAATCAGCGAGATTTTTGACATGCGTCCTTACTTCATTGAGCAGCGGTTGAAGTTGAGAAATCCAATTTATGTGGAAACAGCTGCATACGGACACATGGGGCGCGAGCCAAAAACCGTAACGAAAAGCTTTACGGCGCCAGACGGGAAAACGGTTACCCGCGAAGTCGAATTGTTTACATGGGAAAAACTCGATTACGTAGACAAGGTGAAAGAAGCTTTTGGAATGTAATTTGAGATGACAATACGTTGAAAGGGACCGAAAGGCCTTAATTACGCAAGTAACTATTGAACAATTTAAAAAGAAAAAAGAGAGTCAAGAAATTGATTCTCTTTTTTTCTGCTATTTATAACGAAATAATAGTTGATATGGAATACCCAATTGAATTCTGGATGTTGCTGGTATGCCAGTATCACATGTTTGGCTCATGACCTTGCTTGTTTAGATTGTGAACCAGGATGGTTTTGTTTATCAGGATGTGTCCCTTTATAAAAAATATCTATGAAAAATATACTATTGTTAATTGTTGTAATCCTTACATTATATGTTGTTGGAGATATGTATTGGTGGATTAAAGCATCAACATCAATTGAAGGATTTGAAAATGCCTTAGCTGAATATCTATCTGTATTTCCATCATTCATAAAAGATGGGAGGGATGCAACATATTTAAGACTGTTAATGTCTGGATTCGCAGTTGGAATATCAGTATATATGCTAATTAAAGAGTACTATAAAGCTTTTAGTTTTGTTTTTATTATTCTCAATGGATTAATATTAGCTTGGAGCTTATTTAGTTTAATGTAAAAATAACGACAGTTTATAGAGAGTCAATTAATTGACTCTCTATTTTTACATACTATTTATTGATAATAAGAATTCAATTATTTCTTATTGTAAGTCTTCAAGGAATGTTTACCAGGGATGATCAAA
>JAURNA010000262.1 GCA_030830385.1 Crocinitomicaceae bacterium
AATGACTTCTTCTCCAAAATGCGCCACAGCTATATTCTTCATGTTTCGGGTGGTCTCCGGGTGGTTTTCCAGGAATGGATACCCCCGGCTTATCGTTACATTGACTGATCCTCCCATGGATTCTGCAAGCCCTTCAATTTGGGTACGAATCAGCTGAAGAGCCTCTTCTCTCCAGGGTTCGTTCATTGTTCGGAACGTTCCTTTCAAATGCGCTGTTGATGGAATCACGTTGGTTGCTCCCAGTGCCTCAAAGTGACCGAAAGAAAGTACACACGGTATTTTCGGGTCGCACTTTCGACTCACGATTTGCTGGATAGATGTGATGATATTTGCACCGATGAGAATTGGATCAACGCATTTGTGTGGCGTGGCTCCATGCCCTCCTTTCCCAAGAATATCAATGTAAATTTCGTCGCAGGACGCCATGTACAATCCTTCTCGAAAGCCGGCTTCACCCGTATTCATGTCCGGAAACACATGCAACGCAAACATGCGCATGACTTTGGGGTTTTCCAAAGCTCCGTCGCGTATCATAAGCGTCGCTCCTCCCGGATTTTTCTCTTCACCCGGCTGGAAAATGAGTTTTACCGGGTGCGGAAGTTCATTTCTCAATTCAAACAGCACCTCAGCAGCTCCCAGCAAAACGGAAGTATGTACATCGTGACCACAGGCGTGCATCACACCGTCCACAGTTGATTTGTATGAAACCTCGTTCTCCTCCTGAATTGGCAATGCATCCAAATCCGCTCTTAATCCAACACAAGGTTGATCATCCGGATGATGATCTGCGCGAATCATTCCCACAACTCCTGTATCACCAACCCTCGTCGCATGAGGAATTCCGATCTCGGTCAGGCGGTCAGATACGAATTTCATCGTTTCGTGCTCCTGAAACGACAATTCAGGGTGGGCATGAATGTACTCCCGGTAATCTTGCACTTTTTTATGAAGTTCAACTGCTTTTCGGCGGATGATAGTGTGCAACTCAGGATTCATGATTGAATGTATTTATGCCCGAGGCAATCATTCGTATGGACACGTATGCCATGAGTAATCCGAATATGATACGGACGATGGACGGAGAAATGCGCAATGCGAGCTTGGAGCCAATGTATCCGCCAATGACAAATGTTCCGGCAATGATCAGTCCGAATTTCCAGTTGATATTTCCAGCTCGATAATAGTTGTTGACAGCGAGGATGCCTACGGGCAATAAAAGCACAAACAAGCTTGTGCCTTGAGCCTCCATTTGACTCATACCGATGGCATACATGAGAGCGGGCACAATGATAACGCCTCCGCCAACACCAACAAAACCACTCAGAATTCCCGCGAGAATCCCTACGCTGATCAATATGAGTAGAGTATGAGTATCCATGTGTTTTTCGTAAAGGTAGCAATATTGGACGTTTCGCGCGTTGGAAATTCAACTCGTACAGCCTTCCCTTCACTCCGGATTGCTTCCACTGATCCTGTCCCGGTAAGACCTTGTGTAATTGATCCGATTTTCGTGCAACAAGTGCGATTATTGAACCAAAAGATTGCAGCCCCGAATATCCGATTGATCCAGGCGTCCCATAACGCGAAATCCGTTCGATACAATTTGTCCAAGATCGTCTGTGGCGATGAACGAACAACTGTGAACATTGGCAAGGTCGATGATGTTGATCGCTCCGGTTTTACCGGTTTTTGTATAGGCGAATGGATCATTGGCCTGACGTGTCATGATTCTCATCCAGGGAGGAGTTCGGAAATCGAGGTTGTTTATGCTGTAGGCCTGACTCAGGAGTTCGGTCATGCCGTATTCCGAAGCAATCGTTGGATGATTCAAACCTTTTCGCAAAGCGTCGTGAAGTTGGACTTTTGTGATTTCCTTTCGTTTCCCTTTCATACCGCCGGTTTCCAGAACAGTGGCCTCGGATAAGTCAACTCCTTGCTCACACAGATCGAGCAGTGCATACGAGACACCAAACAAAACCATTTTTTTGCCTGAACGTATGGCTTCCGTGTACCGATCGGAAATTTCATCCGGGTTATCGAGGATGAACCCCGACAAATCTGAGTTCGTCAATTTGATCAATTCATTCACCATATACACCAGGCTGGATTCTCCCTGTTCGATGTAATTGGGTAGTAGTGCAAGGATGATTTGTTCCTCGGGATTACCTAAAAAAAGACGGTAGGATTTCTCAAACGACCGTTTGTACAGAGCTGTGCTTTGCACGAGATGTTGGGATCGATCTCCGCCGGTTCCGCTGCTTCTAAAAAGCAATTCTTCTTCAAATGAGCCTGTTTTGATTGGGTGGGTTTTGAAAAAGGATATTGGAAGGAAGGGAATTTCTTCAAGTGATTCCGGTGTTGGACGATTCAGTGATTTCAGAAAGGATCGGTACACAGCGCATTGCTCTGATTGCAATTGGAATACCTTCCAGACGCATTCCTCGAAATTTTTTTCTGTTCGAATGTTAAATATGGATGTCTCAAGGGAGTCCATCGAATGATATTAAAGCGTTATACCGACGATTACGGCGGTCATTAAACAAGCGATCGTTCCACCAATCAATGCTCGAAAACCGAGTTTTGAAAGAAGTCCTTTGCGAGAGGGGACGAGTGATCCGATTCCACCAATTTGAATTCCGATGGAAGCTACGTTCGCGAAACCGCAGAGCATGTATGTACTCATGATCACGGATTTTTCGCTAAGCATGCCCGAATCTTTCATTTCACCCAACCGCGGATACGCCACGAATTCGTTCAGAATGGTTTTCGTTCCCAGAAGCTCGCCCACGTAGATTGAATCGGCCCACTCGACACCCATCATCCAAACAATGGGCCGGCCGGCATATCCAAGGAGGAATTCAAACGATAGTTCGGAGTAAACACCACCGGCTGCGATGGCCTCATTGGCACCTGTCCATCCTCCGATGAGTCCAAGTAACCAATTGGCAAGTGCCATCAATGCGGTAAATACGAGAAGCATAGCCCCTACGTTCACGGCAAGTTTCAATCCGTCTGTGGTCCCATTTGAAATGGCCTCAAGTACATTTGCGCCCAATTTCTCTTTGGAAATTGTCAGATTTTCGTTGATTTGTTCTGTTTCGGGAACAAGAATTTTGGCAGCTACGATAGCGGCTGGCGCAGAAATAATCGATGCGGTGAGCAGGTGCTTTGCGAAAAAAGCTTGTTCCGCAGGATCGTCGCCTCCCAGAAAACTTACATATGCCGCCAGAACCCCACCAGCGATCGTCGCCATACCACCGGTCATTAAACACATGATCTCCGACTTTGTCATTCCCAATAAGTAGGGTTTAACGAGCAGAGGAGCTTCTGTTTGCCCCAGGAATACGTTACCGGCTGCAGCTAAACTTTCAGCTCCTGAGAGTTTCATGAATCGCTTCATGATCCATGCAAAGGCGAACACAATTTTTTGAAGAATTCCCCAGTAGTAAAAAAGACTCACCAACGCGGAGAAGAAAATGATCGTCGGGAGTACCTTAATTGCGAATGTTTCAAGTGGACCTTGCACTTCATCTGTTCCCACCTGAGCAAAGAGGAAGTTGATTCCGGCATCCGTTTTCTGAATGACTTCTACAAAAAACCAGCTAATTCCGTTAAAGAGATCTTCAACCAAGGGAACTTTCAGGACCAGAAATGCAATGATGAACTGGAGAATGATTCCTTTGGTGGTGAGGTTCCAGTTGATGCCGCGACGATTGGCGCTAAACAGCCATGCGATAACAATCAGAAACGTGATTCCCAGAAGCCCGCGCAATATGGACATGGGATGGAACTCTATGGTGCTGGCCTTCGGTTGAATAACAGGGCGATGGAATGCATATTTTTTCCCGTTTCTGGAGAGGATCAGACGTCCATGATCAATACTGGCAGTGAAATTTTCACTTTCGATGGGTTGCATCGATGAAGCGTTCTCAATGACAATTTCTTCGCCTTCGCTGTAGTGAACGAAGTTGATATCTTCTGCGTTGATCCTCACTTTGGACGAATCCACGATCGCTTCGAAATCGGTTGTGTAAACGGTTAGATCAAGTCCTTTCTTTTTTGTGTCGAATGACCACTTTCCGCGCGTTGTGTCGTTCCTTCCGGAAAGGAAATTCGTTTCAAAGCCTTCCTCGCTGAAATGAAGAAAAAGCTTTTTTTTTGTCTTGTTATGAACGCTTATCCACTCGCCTTTGAATGCGGCATCCAGGGATTCTGTGGGTTTCTTCTGTGGCGAACACGAGACCATGACAAGGGCCCATGCGGACAGTAGTATAGTTGATAAGTGTTTCATGTCTCAGCGAACTAGGACGAGCGCTTGTTCATCTCATCACGTATGCGAGATGCAAGCTCATAGTCTTCCTTGGCAACAGCCTCATCCAGTTGTGCCTGAAGGTCATCCAAAGAGAGGGTATCAAGTGTTTCTTCTTGATCTTGCTCTTCCGTTTCCGCGAAGAAATCTTCATTTTCGGAAGTCTCGTCCAGCAAAATACCCGCGCTGGAAAGAATGGACTCATAGGTGTAAACCGGGCACTTGAACCGAACGCCGATTGCGATGGCGTCTGAGGTACGAGCGTCGATTTCGATTACTTCGTCATTTCGTTCACAAACCAGCTTGGCATAGAAAATTCCTTCTACCAGGTTGTAAATAATCACCTCTTTCACATTGATTTCAAATGTGCTGGCGAAATTCTTAAAAAGGTCGTGCGTAAGTGGGCGTGTCGGGACCATTTTTTCCAACTCGATCGCGATGGCCTGAGCTTCAAACCCACCTATGATGATGGGCAGCCTTCGGTTTCCGTCCACTTCAGAAAGCACAAGTGCATATGCACCTGATTGTGTCTGGCTGTACGAAAGACCGACAATTTCGAGTTTTATTTTGTCCATTCCACCCTCCAAATAGGAATCCTCTTCATCTCAAAAGATTAGGGAAGCATTAGTGCTTCCCTATTCAATCTGAGTGACGTAAAAATAACATTTCTTGACGAAAATCCCTTAGTTTGAAGCTTTGAATTTTCTGACCGCTTCTGTAAGGCGCGGAAGGACTTCGAATGCATCTCCGATGATGCCATAATCAGCGGCCTTGAAGAACGGGGCTTCTGCGTCGGTATTGATGACAACAATCACCTTAGATCCGTTCACACCGGCAAGGTGCTGAATGGCTCCCGAAATACCTGCTGCAATGTACAGGTTCGGCCGAATCGCGATTCCGGTTTGTCCAACGTGTTCATGGTGAGGACGCCATCCAATGTCTGCTACAGGCCGGGAACACGCCGTTGCAGCTCCTAACTCTGTAGCTAGCTCTTCTACCATGCCCCAGTTTTCAGGCCCCTTCAATCCACGTCCTGCGGATACTACGAGTTCTGCTTCCGGCAATGGAATCTCGCCTTCTGGTTTTTTCGTTCCTTTCACAGTGATTGCCGCATCTCCTGCGTTTCCGTTAAATTCTTCAACGGCACAGCTACTTCCTCCACCTTCTGGCTGGAAGCTGTTTGGAAGCAGGGAAATAACACGTTTGTTTGTGTTTACCTTGACAAAACCAAATGCTTTGCCTGAGAAAACATTCACTTTCACGGTGTCTCCGTTTGGAACATCTACTGCACCACAAACCAATCCTGCTTTCAAGCGAACCGATACACGCGGTGCGATTGCCTTTGCGACCAAATCGTGCGAAAATACCAGGGTGGTGGCTTCCGTTGACTCCACCGCAGTTGCAATCAATCGTGTAATTTGTTGTGGATCGTTTCCAGTAACGCTACGGTCTACCAATACTTTTGATGCGCCGTATTCTCCCAATTTCGAAAGGTCGTCGGAAGAACATCCTCCGTTGGTTACGGCGATCACATCTCCACCAAGTTTCTTTGCATATGTAACGGCCTCAAGTGCATTCTTAGCCAGACCGTCCAAACTGTTTATGTATACGAGTGTTGACATATCTTCTGAATCAATTAAATAACTTTTGCTTCGTTGTGGAGCAGATCAACGAGTTCTTCCATGTTCTCAGGATTGATCATCTTGCACGAAGATTTGGCGGGTGGCAGATCGTAGTTCACGAAACTGGTCAGATCTTCAACCTCTACAGGTGCAACGACGTTCAATGGTTTTGTACGGGCTGCCATAATTCCTCGCATGTTTGGAATTCGTTGTTCAGCCATTCCTTTTGCGCATGAAATAACAGCGGGAAGCTGAACGTCGCATGCCTGAATTCCGCCGACAATTTCCAGCTCTACCGATGCTGTACTTCCAGCAATTTCGAGCTTTGAAGCCAATGAAAGAAAAGGAGCGTCCATTGCTTCTGCAACCATTCCTCCAACCTGAGACCCATTGTAGTTAATGGTTTCTTTTCCGGTTAACACGAGGTCGAAACCGTTGTCTTTTGCATACGCTGCAATTTGCATTGCCGTGAAATACGCGTCTTTCGGTTCTGCATCAATGCGCACTGCTTCATCCGCTCCGATAGCAAGAGCCTTTCGAATTACCGCGTCGTCTGTTGCCGTTCCAACCGTGCAAATGGTTACTGATCCGCCACCTGTCTCTTTCAATTCAAGTGCGCGTACCAGTGCATACCATTCGTCGTATGGATTGACGATGTATTGAACTCCGTTCTCGTCGAATTTTGTGTTTCCGTCCGTAAACGCAATCTTCGAAGTAGTATCCGGAGATTTGCTGATACATACTAAGATTTTCATAAGGATTAATTCGTTAAATCGGTGACAAATTTAACAAATTATTGGCCGTTTCGCGAAGATTCTATTCATTCAGTAGCGATTGGGAAACAAAAAAGACGACACCGGGGTCAGCTTCTTTTCAGGTTCATCCTCAGGCGCATCGGTGCTTCACGGTAATTTCGGTTTTGGAGCGTCAAAGTTGTCGTTATTTCGAAGTAAAGTAGGATGTAAGACACGATGACCGCCGAATTGTTATTCTGAGTTGCTTTTTTTGCGTATGAGACCGATGCAATCCGAAAAAAGGTACAATGTGCGAAATATGCCGGAGGGAAAGCCGAAACCAATAATCCGCATACTTTTTCCTGAAACAGTTATTGTAAAAAGTACTATTACCTTTTTTTCTGCGAAACATTTCTTTCCGAAGGTTTCTAAATTTGTTACATTTGGCAGCAATTTGGTTGGTCAATTGAACGCTAAATTCAGAAACTATGAAAACGGTACAGTTCAGAGAGGCTCTCAGAGAAGCGATGTCTGAGGAGATGCGCACTAATGAAAGTGTATTCCTGATGGGAGAGGAGGTAGCGGAATACAACGGAGCATACAAAGTGTCGCAGGGGATGCTGGATGAGTTCGGCCCCAAACGCATCATCGATACACCGATTGCCG
>JAURNA010000263.1 GCA_030830385.1 Crocinitomicaceae bacterium
CCGAACCAAAGGAGGGCAACGCGCTCCTTTGATTGTGAGCACCCGAGGACACCGTTTGGAAGGAATCTGGCACTCCGGTTCTCCAATGGGAATGGTCATTCATGCACTGCGCGGAATGCACGTTTGTGTGCCTCGCAACATGACCAAGGCCGCCGGATTCTACAATACGCTTATGGCAGCGGGAGACCCGGCAATTGTTGTTGAGCCTTTGAACGGTTATCGAAGCAAAGAACGTATTCCATCGAATATGGGTGAGTTTCGTGAACCGCTCGGTGTTCCTGAAGTGGTTACAGAAGGAACGGACATCACGCTTGTATCCTATGGTTCTACTTTCAACCTTGCTGAAATAGCGGTGACGCAATTGCTGGAGCTGGGAATTTCCGTTGAACTGATCGACGCACAAACGTTATTGCCATTTGACATCAACCACCGTATTGTGGATTCCTTGAAGAAGACCAATCGCTTGTTGATCGTGGACGAAGATGTGAGCAGTGGCGCTACGGCATTTATGTTGGATCAGATTCTTGTAAAACAAGGCGGTTATTACCATTTGGATTCAGCCCCGGAAACATTGAGTGCCAAAGATCACCGTCCGGCCTATGGATCAGACGGAGATTATTTCTCGAAACCGAGTATTGAGGACATTGTGGAGAAAGCATATGCGATTATGCACGAGGCCGATCCGGAGACGTATCCTTCGATTTATTAATGGAGAGATGGCATTCTGACCATTGCTCGATTTAAGTCGTGATGCTCGGAAGAACCTGAAAAACAACAGTTTTTTTTCCCCGGAAAAAAGCGCTGGCTAATGCTCCAGGAATTCATCCAATGAGAGTGCGCAGGCCGATCGTTCCCGAAAAAAATCAACCATTTGGGAGGTGGGTAGAATTCACTACAAAACAAAAGGCGAACCCAAGATATCCGTGAGATGTTCGCACTGCGGGAATGTTTCGTCGGAAACATTGGTAAAAGCAGAACGCTGGGTTTCCTGATCTTTACACCTCCCGATCGTGAAAGTTTCTTGTGAGTTCCTTGTAGGCTTTCGTGTATTCACCGTCTGTATTTCGAATTGTAAGTGTTCGCCTTTCTTCTGGTTTTTTATCAGCAGAGGCTCTCAAAATAATGCGTTTTACGGGCCCTTCTTCTTTTCCTGTCACATCAATCGCCAAGTTGATGAATAATCCCGCGTTTCTACATTCATCGAACCAGACTTCTGCTACTTCTGACGGAACGATTACCCAGAAATCGCCTTGATCTGTGAGCAGTTCACAAATGCGTGTAACCATTTCTTTCATTGGCAAAGAAGACTCGTGTCGCGCCGCAGCCTTTCTGTGCTCCAGGTTTTCATTTCTTGTTTGGTAATATGGAGGATTCGAAAAAATTAAATCGAATGTTTCATCAAATGTGAAATCCAGAAAATCACCGGAGTGAACCGACAGTCTTTCTTTCCAGGGAGATGTATCAAAATTAGATTGACATTCTGTCGATGCTAAATCATCAATCTCAACAGCGTTTATTTCAATGGCAGGATTCCTTTGAGCAATCATGAGCGACAAGACACCTGTTCCTGCTCCAATGTCCAACCCCCTTGTTTTACCCGAAGCATCAATTATTGAACCAAGAATCATTGCATCAGTTCCTACCTTCATTGGATTATCTGCCTGAAGGATATTAAAATGCCTGAATTTGAACACAGACATTAGTCCAGATAAAGTTCTACTAATCCGTCTGGCGCCTGAATATGGAGTTCTTGATTTTCGCGATCTACTTTTTGCACCAAGCCTTCAATCAACGGGACGAGAATTTCTTTCTCATCCTTCATCACTTGCAAAAGCGGATTGGTTTTCAGGTCAATCACTTGCCGAAGCACACCAATGTCGCCATGGTTCACATCGACTACTTTGAAACCAATGACTTCATGGTCATAGAAGTTGGTTCCACTGAGTTTCGGCAGGATTTGTTCCGGAAGGTACAGGTCTTTGCGGACGATGCGTTTGGCAGCTTGCTCGTCGTTCACACCTTCAAATCGAACGATCGCGAATCCTTTATTGTTCAGACGAAGGGATTCTATGAAAAATGGTGTGAGTTGTTCGTTGATGTCGATAAACACTGCATCAAGCGACTCGTAATCGGACGGGTTGGTAACGTCCAAAAACAGCGAAACTTCACCTTTAAATCCGTGAAGTTTCGCCACATATCCGAGATGAAAGCAATCTGCTTTTTTCATTCAAAAGCTTTCGTTATTCTTCTGTTTTCTCTTCTTCTTTTGATTCTTCCTCTGCCGGAGTTTCAACCTCTGCTACCGGAGCTTCTTCTTTCGCTTCTTCTTCCGCAGGGGCTTCGGATTCTGCTACCGGCTCATCGGCTTTTTCTTCTTCAGCCGGGGTCTCTTCTACTTCAGGAGCTGCTTTGGCTGCGATTTCCTTCGCGCGAACTTCGTTTGCTGCTACTTCTGCTTTCAAGCGATCAGCACGTTGCTTGTAAGCGTCTTTTACAAGACCGTCTTTCTTCGCCTGAATCTTCGCTTCTTTTTCCTCGAGCCACTTGTTGAAACGCTCTTCAACCTGCTCTTCGGTAAGAGCTCCTTTCTTTACACCGTTCAACAGGTGATTTTTGTACAAAATTCCCCGATACGAAAGAAGGGCACGAGCCGTATCTGTCATTTCTGCTCCAACCTGTACCCAGTAAAGCGTACGATCAAAGTTCAATTCAACAGTTGCCGGATTTGTATTCGGGTTGTACGTTCCCAATTTTTCAATGAAACGTCCATCACGCTTTGACCGGCTGTCTGCCGCCACTACATGGTAAAATGCTTTTCCTTTCTTACCGTGACGTTGCAATCTAATTTTAGTTGCCATACTTTTTTGTTATCATTTGGAGTGCGAAACCCCGGTTAATAAGTTATTTAAACGAGGCGCAAAGATAGCACGAATATCTTTAAACCCGCTATGAAAAGTGCAAAATTAGCAGGCAATTCGAATCAAGATACGGTTTAAGGACTCGAAATTTGTACTTTCACGATATGCAAAAGGACCATCAAGCCGCCATTTTTGAGATTATAAGACTTCGCATTGCCGGGCAGGGTTCACTTGGCGATGTTCTCGGCGAAGTGTTGTCCATCAGTAACGATGCTGTGTATCGACGGTACCGCGGAGACACGCTGCTCACCATCTACGAACTCGAAAAACTCAGTAAGCACTTTGGAATTTCTCTGGACGCTCTCTTCTCTGTTGAAGAACACAAGGTCATGTTCGATTTTCAACCACTGAAACATTTCGATTTCAGCATGGACCCCTATCTGAGGGGGCTTCAAATGGCATTCCGGTCAGTCAAGGTCCAAAAGAATCCGCGCTTGATGCTGACCATTAACAATACCCATCTGTTGCAATTGCTAAACTTCCCTCATTTGGTTCGGTTCAAACTCTTTTTCTGGGCAAAGACACACATCCAGATCAAGGAATTTAAAACCATCAAATTTTCCTACGAAAAAATCAACGAGGACTCCTTTCTTCTGGGGCGTGATGTATTGCAGATGTACAATTCGGTTCCATCGCGTGAATTGTACGATCCTGAGTTGCTCCGCGGATTCGCACGTGAAATTCAATATTATTTCCGGGCTCAACTCTTCGAAGACCCAACGTTCGCAGTGTACCTTCTTGAACAACTTCTGAAGTTTGCGAATCACTTAAAAGATCAGGTCACCATTGGCAAAAAGTACATTTACGATACACAGCCGCCAGCAGATGGAAACGATTTTGAGGTGTATCACAACGAAACCTTGAATGGTTTTGGGACCACCTATTATAAGACAGACGAAACAGAAGGGCTCTATCTAGCACACAACATTCTCAATACGCTTCACACGACTGATCCACATTATGTAAACGACAGCCTGCAGATTCTGGAGCGACAGTTTGCGAATGCGTCTGTTATAAGCCAGACGAATGAGAAGGTGAGAAATGCCTACTTCCACAGCATGATACGATCTGTTGAGATGATCAAAACGAAGTTAGAATTGGAGCTGGAAGAGGAACTTCTGTAAGTTGCGAAAATCACAACTAACAATTTGCATCCTTCGTAATTCAGTTCTCTAGTGGCGAATATCGCACCTACATTTGGGTCATAATCATTGCAGCGAACGCAATAAAAATTGACTCAAAATGAAAACTATTAGTACAACTATCGTTTTATTCATCACAGGAATAGCCTTCTCACAAACCACAGATCTTAAATCGTACGAATCGTTGCCTACCATCGCGGTATATCAACCCAAAGTAGCCGGAATATCAGGTGTAACTCCCGAGATGGCGGGAAAAATGCTTCGAATTGAAGTTTCGAAACTCAATACGTACATTTTGTATGATGAATTCGACATGCTGTCAGTGCTTAATCAATTGGATTCTGTTGAAAAAGTATGCCTGGACAAGCAATGTCTTCTTAAACTCGGAGATGGTCTTGAAGTAGACTACATCGTTTCGGGTAGTTATGATCGGTTAGGAGACAAAATCGTTGTATTCCTGAAACTCATCAGCCTGGAGAAAAGAGACGTCGTTGAATCAAAGATGCTCGAATTTGATGCGAGTAACTCTGAATTGCAACGTATGACTGAGGTTGTTATTCGTCAGATGCACAATATCGAAACCAAAGGAACACAGGCTGCGCAACTTCTCTACGACAAAGATCCGGTAACGAGCTATTCCGCGGGACAGATCAACAATTCGGGTCCTCGCCTTGGCTATGCTTATTTCATGGGGAACATGCAGGAATTCGCGATGCGTGACGAAAGCCGCGGAGGAATGGAAATCTTTCCGGCAGCTACAATGATCGGATATCAATTAGAGACTCAGTACCTCGGTTCGGAGAACTTCTCTGCCCTTTTCGAAGGAATTTTTAACATTACCGGATTGGATCAGGGGGTTGCCATTCCTTCAATTACACTCATGAACGGATTCCGATTTGGTCAGGGAGGATGGGAAATCGCATTCGGACCCGGATTTGGAATTCGCAAGCGATCAAACGGATTTTTTGATTCACACGGACTGTTCGGGAATCCCGGAACCTATTTTTCTCAGAATGACTGGAACTCCTATGCTTCGCGTGCTTTTGCAGGAGACTCTTCGTACTACAACTCCAACAACAACTTCGTGGCGCCTGATCCGTCTGATTTACACGAGGATTACGATTTTGATTCCAAGTACCTGGATAAGCGTGGCAGAGCGGAACTGGCAACAACCTTCGTTTTCGCCTTCGGACGAACGTTTCGTGCAGGTTCTCTGAACATTCCGGTGAACATTTTCTATTCTGCACAAAAAGGAGGCGGCTTTGTGGGAGTGAACCTCGGATTCAATGTAATGAAAAGCAAACGCTCGCGGCAGTACAAATGAGCAGGAACCTTATTCAAACCCCGGAAGGCGTGCCCCTATTGAGGTCACGCCTTTTTTACCCATGGGCCTCTGAGCTACTCGTTGATCGTTGTCACTTTGAACTCTGTCCTTCGGTTTTCCTGATGTTTTTCCTCTGAGCACAGGACATCATTTCCACATTCATTCACCAACACCTTCTCACCATATCCTTTCCATGTCAACCGGCTTTCATCAATTCCTCTGAATATAATGTATTGTACTGCCGCATGGGCCCTTCTGTCTGACAAAATCTGATTGTATGTATCGTTACCTCTTGAATCGGTGTGTGATCCCATCTCGATTTCGATCTCCGGATTATCTTCCAGAATTTTAACCAACTTATCAAGTTCTTTTGCGGCATCCGGACGAATTTGCCATTTGTCGAAATCATAAAATATATCTTCCAGTACGATGGGTTTATCAATGACAATCTCCTCTACCTCGAAATCTGCATAGAAATCGTGAGAATACTTCATCCCCATGGTGGACAATTCATCTCTTCTGGCAAAGCAACCGATCTTCGTACAATACAGGTCATACTCGCTTTCTTTTTCCAGTTTAATTTTGAATTTACCATCCTTATTGCTCACAACTCTCAACACCTTGTTAGTTGCACGATTGGTAATCTCAACTGTAACTCCTTCCACCGGTTTATCGGATCCCTTCCAATGGGCAAAGCCAAACAGATTGAACGTCGGATCGTGCCTGTCGAATTGATAAATCTTATCAGCATCCGC
>JAURNA010000264.1 GCA_030830385.1 Crocinitomicaceae bacterium
CAAATCCACTGGCAAGGAGGGTTTTGCTTCGCTGATTCTGAACGGTGTAGTCTCCACCCAAAATGCTCGACGTCCGGTTAAAAAAAACGGTGTTTCTCAGATTTGATGAAGTCGAAATCAAGCTTGTATCGGCGATTTCGGTTAAAAACGGATTGAGTGATTCCCTTCCGCTGAAATAGTTCGTTTTTCGATTAATGCGAATACGGGCCTGGTCAGAAAATCGCGACATGAACTTCAAAAAACCTTTCTTTCTTCCCCAAATTCGCTCGGCTCGCCAGTAAATGGACTGATTCAATTCATTAGAATAGGATTTCACGTATTCATTACTCGGTGTAAACACCCGAATGTAACTCGCCTGATCTACGAATTGCGCAACCTCAAACTCGTTCAAATCCTTTATCCCGTCTCCATTGTAATCAATCCACGTATAAACTCCCTGGCCATCATTTACCTGTATGTAGAGAAACTCGCGCTTCAATTCCAGTCCGGATCCGATTTCGTAGAAATTGTTGACCGTGAGCGCACCTTGCCAAAAACTGGAGGTATATTCAATTCGACCGAGAAGTGTATTTTCCGGGGCTTGCTGTATCAACGTGCTATCTGTAATGAACAATTCACGGTAACTTCCAATGATGTTGATTCGTTGATTTTTCCAGGAATTGAGGTCAATTTCGGCTCCCATGGAACGCGCATTGGCCGCAGGTCGGAGCACTACACTGTCGGAGCGTTTGTCGTATCGTTCCCGGTAAAATACCCTGAATTGACTCTCCAGTGAATCACTGGTTCCTACATACAACTGATAATCGAAGAACTGATAGCTATTTGTATTGAGAATGTCGGAGCGGAATCGATTCAACTCGTGATCGTCTTTGTAGCC
Organism: Crocinitomicaceae bacterium; assembly: GCA_030830385.1. Taxonomy (GTDB): domain Bacteria; phylum Bacteroidota; class Bacteroidia; order Flavobacteriales_D; family Crocinitomicaceae; genus UBA4466. The sequence goes on from JAURNA010000264.1 coordinate 878, forward strand.
GATTTTGAACCGGCCGAACGACTGCGAAATGTCCGCACGATGTCGAATGAATTCGTTGATCTGATCCGTTTTACTTCCCAGGTAACTTCCGTCCCAAACGGCTGAAAATCCATTTGACATCCACTTACCGCTGCTTACTCCCCGCAGTCCTCTGTAGTCTGTTCCAATGAGGAATTGCTGACCGGAAAAATCGAAATTACCTTTCTTTGCATGTATAAAATTTCCTCCTACTTTTGAGGCCAGTTGATTCCCGAGGTAGCCTTTGTTGCGCGTGTTCCAATCTCTATCAAACTCTACCGCACGATATTGTTCGATCGGTTCAAAATTTCTGTCACGAGCCTCCAATTCGATTTTCGTTCTCAAAATCCAACTCGAAGCACTGTCTTTGGAAAGCGGAATGTCTCCAATCAATCGAGCCAGGGTTCCGATGCCCGGATCGTCTTTCGAATCGAAGCGCGAAAACGTATTTACATCGTAGTTTGTGTAAGCGACTTCACTCTCTAACGAGAGTTTATCCGTAAGATTCACCTTCACTCCTGAAGAAACCATTTGTTTCTGCTTGGGAGTCACAACTCGCCGCGATGCACGGTAATCACCCGTGGGGCCACTTGCATCCGGTGCAACCCATTTGAAAACTTTTCCGAGTGCATTAAAGTGGCTGAATTGATAATCTCCCTGATTGGGTCCAACGTATTCAAATGTCGCTTTGTACACAGCCGAATCCGGATGCACTGAATAAACAAGAACCGAATCATAAATTGTGGAGTCGATCATTTTGTAGAGGTTCTGATTTTCGAAGTAACCCACGGAATCGATACTGGAAATTCGCGCAAGATCCAACGTGTCACCGATGGAGGCCAATAACTGACGTTGACTCAATGAAAGGTCCTGTTGCAGGGTCTGATTCTTGGCATCTTGCTCTGAATAGGCGTTGAACCAAAACTTGGTCCTCTTGGACTCGTAGGTGGTGGAAGTTTGAAACAAGGACCTGGCATAGTTCTGATCCGAATACTGAAACTCGACAACAATTCGCGAGTCTTTCGTGATTTGGTTGCGGGATGTGAACGTTACCTCGGCCAAATTGTAATCCACCACGTAATCGAATTCTTGACCGCGTTCAAGTAATCTACCATCGATGTAGACGCGCTCCGTGCCCGATAATATGATGATGAAGGGTTCATTTTGCGCCCCCCGTAACCGATATGGTCCCTGGTTTCCTTCAACTCCCTGAATGATTTGTCGATTGAATTTACCGCGTGAGAGAGCACCACTGGCCTTCGTTGTCCAGCTTCGGAGGGTATCATTCGTCCATCGGTAGGTCGTTGTGAGTCCTTGCGCCCGTTTTCTGAAGGTCATAAAATAGCCCTTCGGCCTGTACAGCCAAAAATCTCCGGCCGTGAGTTGTACCCGATCGTTGTACACCTGGATAAATACCTGGTCGAATTCCTGCAGTTTATTTGTGTTTCCGTCAGGCTGTATGGGCAGATTGTCGTCTGAAACGGACGCTAACAGCTTCAAATTGGGAGCAATCTGACCGGAGAGAGAGAGGTTCAATGTTGAGTTTACTCCTAAATCCTGGTTGTTTCCGAAGGTAATTCCCCGTGATATACTCCCTGATTTATTCAAACCCGTTCCTCCAAATAAATCCTGATTAGACGTGGACGAAGTGATCAGAAACTGATCCTGAAACCCTTTGTTGCGTTCGTAAATCAAACTTGTGTCTCGTGCCCGATCGACACGCGACAAATTCATGGGCAGAACACGGTATTGAACCTGAATTGAGTCCGGGCAAGGAGTCTCAAGAATCAGCAAACCCTTTGTGTAGTTCAATTGATAATCGTTTCGATTGAGTTTTTTCGTTCCGCAGCGGGCTTCAAATGATCCCGGATAGATCGTGAGTGTATCAAGTAGTATGGTATCTGAATAAGGCAGTTTTTTTTGCCGCAGGGAGGATTGCCCGAACACAGAACCTGCCCCGAAAACGAGAATTCCTATTAAAAGTAGCCCTTTGAGCACTGCCATATTCACGAATGTACAACGTTCGAGTAAGAAAAATCGTGTTCAACGATGATTAAGATTGATTTACGGGACACATGGTGCATCGCGGAAAACGAAACATTTGTCAAAATCAATTTTGCTTTCGGAAGCAAGTGCTGCTATGATTCGAAGAGAACCGTAAAGGCATCGGGTTCTCAGGCGAGAAACTTGACGGCAAACTTTACCAACATGAGATCGTGTTTTTCCTGCTCAGTATTTGGCAGGAACAACGACAATAATGCAACAGCACTATTTCAGAATAATGCTCGTGGAGTACTTTATTTCCTCCAATACAATCTGACTTTCAATGTCACTGATGTTATGAATTAAGGACAGCTCGTTCACCAGAAAATTCCTGAACTCCTGAATATTGGAAAACCGAACCTTTGCCAGAAAATCAAAGCTTCCGGAAGTATGATAAAACTCCATCACAGCTGTTAGTCTTTCCATTTGGTGCACAAACTCTTCCCGTTTTTCCGAATGGTGGTCCTTAATTGTAATATTGATAAACACCGTAATGTTTTTTCCAATCAAATCTGCGTCTAATAACGCAACGTATTGTTTAATGATTCCTGAATTCTGGAGTTTTTTGATTCGCTCGTAAATCGGGGTTGTCGTCAACGACAACGCTGAGGCTAATTCCTTCGCTGTAACCATCGCGTTGCTTTGGAGTTTTTCAAGGATTTTAATGTCAATCGCATCAAGTTTCATACAAAAACAACTAAAATTTTACCAATGATAGTAAATATTACTTATATAATTCTCCATTATAGCCGTTATCACTTTTAAAGGTGAAATTTGACTTAAAAATGCATTCATGAAAAAAGTCATCAAAGCTTTTAAAAAGCTGAGTAAGGGTGATCAAAACGAATTATACTCAGATTATTCTGCGGGTGAATTGGAGCGCACGATGTTTCCCTACAACGGAAACCTGGAACAAGGTGTGTTGTTCAAAACCGAAGAATGCATTTACCTCGTTCCTATTTCTTCGATCGTCGAGATGAAATCTTCCGTTGGTGATGAGGAGGAAGATGAAGATGAAAATACCGATGTTGACATCCGTGAAGCCGAAATTCCTGATGAAGAATAAATACCACGATCTGATAGATCAAACATTTGACTTTCCTCAACCGGAATTTCAGTTGGACAATGACAATCTGCGTTTTCACGGAATCGAACTAAACAAACTCGTTCAGAAATACGGAACCCCTCTAAAATTTTCTTTTCTCCCGATCATTGGTGAGAAGATTGATCTGTGCCGGAAATGGTTCGCCAACGCTTTCGAAGAAAATAACTATAACGGTAACTACTATTACAGTTATTGTACCAAGAGTTCCCATTTTGACTTTGTTCTGAAGGAATGTCTGAAGAAAAAAGTAAACATTGAGACTTCATCGGCCTTCGATCTGGACATTATCATTTCACTGTTCAACAAAGGCTTACTGGAAGATGATATATACATACTTTGCAACGGTTATAAGACGAGACAATACATCTCAAAAATGGCTCAACTCATCGCGTTGGGATTTAACCGAATCATTCCGATTATCGACAGCATTGATGAATTTGAACTGCTGGATGAAATGATCCATACCAAGTTGCAAATAGGTATTCGCATTGCATCAGAAGAGGACCCAAAATTTGAATTTTATACATCACGCCTCGGAATTGGGTACCAGGACATCGTACCCTTTTACAACTGGAAAATCAAAGGACATAAAAAATTTAAATGCACCCTGCTTCACTTCTTTGTCAATACAGGAATTCGTGACAATGCATACTACTGGAATGAATTGCGGAAGTTCATCAATGTATACACGAATCTGATCAAAGTGGAGGCCCCCATTGAGCACCTTGATATCGGTGGTGGATTTCCGGTTAAAAACTCCCTGGCCTTCGATTTTGATTACCAATACATGATCACAGAAATCGTCGCTCAAATAAAATCGGGAGCCATCAGTGCAGGAGCAGAACACCCGAACATTTTTACGGAATTTGGCTCATTTACGGTTGCGGAATCAGGGGGAACGATTTTTTCCATTGTGAATCAAAAAAAACAGAATGACAGAGAGCGTTGGAATATGATTGATGGTTCATTTATGACAACTCTTCCCGATACCTGGGCAATTAACAAGCGCTTCATCATGCTTCCGATCAACAGATGGAACGATCGGTACGAACGGGTTTTTCTCGGAGGAATGACTTGTGACAGCGATGACTACTACAACTCGGAGCAACACATCAATGCCATTTATCTGCCCGAATTCAAAGCAAAAAAGCCCTTGTATATCGGCTTCTTCAATACCGGAGCGTATCAGGAATCCATATCCGGGTATGGCGGAATAAAACATTGCCTGATTCCAGCCCCGCAACACATCATTGTCGACCGAAACGATGACGGAGAACTGACTGATGCCGTCTATCGTGAAGAACAAACCAGTCAGGAAATGCTCAAAATTTTGGGGTACGAATGAAAACATTTGCAGGAATCCCTGAAGAATACGGGAAATACCAAGATGCCCGTATCGTATTGATACCGGTGCCATACGACGGGACGAGTACGTATGGAAAAGGTGCAG
>JAURNA010000265.1 GCA_030830385.1 Crocinitomicaceae bacterium
AAGTACTCGCAGAAGGAGCCCAGGGAACGTTGCTCGATATCGATTTCGGAACGTACCCGTTCGTTACCTCATCCAATACCGTAACGGCAGGTACCTGCACGGGATTGGGTGTTGCCCCAACGAAGATCGGTCGCGTTATTGGAATCTTCAAGGCATACTGCACACGTGTGGGCAGTGGCCCCTTCCCCACTGAACTAAGCAACGAAGTGGGTGAAATGATCCAAAAGGCCGGACACGAATTCGGCGCTACAACCGGTCGACCTCGACGCTGTGGATGGATTGATTTACCCGCACTGCGCTACGCCGTAATGATCAACGGGGTAACTGAACTGAGCATGATGAAGGCCGATGTATTGGACGGTTTTGAAAAAATTAATGTTTGTACGCATTATTTAATTGACGGTGAGCGATACGATTACTTCCCCTACGACGTTAATGACGTGGAAATCGTTCCGGTTTACGAAGAAATTGAAGGGTGGAAATGTGATTTGACGAAGCTATCATCGTATGACGATGCACCGCAAGCGTTGAAGAACTATGTGAAATACCTCGAAGAAAAACTGGAAGTGCCCATCTCGGTCGTCTCTGTTGGACCGGATCGAACACAGACATTATCGAATACCGTTCTTGCTTGAGCAGACGAAAGAACATACCCAACAATGCGCTGCTCGTTGGCGCATTTTTTTTGCTCCCGATTCAACTTTTGAGTCAGGGTGGTGGACTTGAATTACTTCCGGGTGCCGATTACATTGAAGGAGATAATGGCCGGGGCTTTCACCGACTGATTGGAAATGTCTCTTTCAAGTATCAAAGTAACACGATGTACTGTGATTCCGCCCATTTCTACGACAAACAGAAAGTCGTTCTCGCATACGGTCATGTACACATCAACAAAAAGGATACGCTCAATTTGTTCTGTGACTCGCTCTACTACAGCGGCCAAAAACGGAAAGCAAAGCTATGGGGAAACGTCCGCATGCGGGATAAAGAGTATCGCCTGACAACGGACACTCTCGAATACGACGCCGTTAGCAACCAGGCATTCTACCACCACGGAGGAAACGTCGAAAACAGCTTGACCGGAGAGCGGCTCACGAGTCGCGTTGGGTATTTTTATCCGGAATCGAAGAATGTCTTTTTCAGTCATGACGTCAACTATTCCGGCAAAGGATTGAATATGAATACCGATACACTCCAATACGTTTACAACAAGAGCACTGCATATTTTCACGGTGCAACGACCATTCAAATGGACGGTTCAAACATGTATTGCGAGTCGGGTTGGTACAATACCGAAACGGAAGAAGGAAGTCTGCAACGAAATGCCTGGATCGCGCGTGAAAACGAATACATCGCAGGAGACACACTGATTTATCATGCCCAATTCGGCGAATACGAGGGAATTGGAAACGTGTACTATATCGATTCTGTTCAGCAAATGGAATTCCGTGGTGATTACGCCTACCATTCCGACAGTTTGCACTACTCCGTCATTACCGGGAACGCGTTGGCTTCGAAATCAAATGATACGGATACGCTGTTTTTACACGCAGACACCTTGTATTCGTACCGGGATGACTCAACTGAGCTCTTCAAGGCCTATCGCGGAGCAATGCTGTATTCCCGGCATTTCCAGGGCAAAGCCGATAGCATCACATATTGCAAGGATTCAAATCGAATTGAGTTTTACACCGACCCCATTTTCTGGACGAAAGGATCAGAATTAAAAGGACAGTTTGTCGAAGTGATACTCAAGGAAGATTCCATCATTCACCGGGTTCATGTACACGACAGGGCGAGTGCATTGATGGAAGTCGTCAAAGATACCTTGTACAATCAAGTGGGAGGAAATGCGATTACTGCATTTTTTAACGACAATGACCTGTACCAGATAGATGCAAATGGAAATGCAATGACCGTTTTGTTTCCAGAGGACGAGGAAGTTAATGATTCCACCGTTGTAAAAAAACGCCTGGGGATGAACCGCCTGTATTCGAGTGATTTGCGCATTTATCTCGACAGCAATGAAGTTACGGGTATCACCTACCTCCAGGAGCCGGATGGTGTCTTCTACCCCATGGATCGAATCAAAAAAGACGAGCAATTCATCCCTGGCTTCGAGTGGTTGGATGCGCTGCGACCCAGGAGTGTTGAGGAGATGATGGTGGGTGAGCGCATCGATCCCGAAAAAGTCGTTTTTGAACCTGAAGAGAACGAATAAATCTCATGTTCAGACACCCATCGGAACTCATCCCCGTTGATCCTGTAAACAAGTTAGTATCCATACCCCATGCAAGTAGTCAAGCCAAAGCACAGAAGTCCTTTCAGAAAGTTCGTGGGTAAAGAGTATTATATCTTTCGACGATATCTCAAATGGCATTTGGGGTCTCAAAAATTCGCAGTTGTCAATGAAAATGTCCGGTTCGTACATTCTGTTTTTAAGCACCAATCATTGATACTTCGTCCATTAAAAAATGTGGACATGTATTTACAAGAAAACAAAAGAACTAATCTGAGAATTGCCATTGGACATTTGAATAACGTGGTCATTGAACCGGGGCAAACATTTTCAATATGGAAACTTGTTGGAAGGCCTACCCAATCCAAAGGTTATTTAACTGGCTTGGTGTTAAATCAGGGAAATATATCAAAAGGCATTGGCGGTGGATTATGTCAGTTAGGCAATTTACTCTTTTGGATTTTCGCTCACAGTGAATTAGAAATTACCGAACGGTACAGACATGGGTTCGATGTCTTTCCAGACGTGAATCGAAGTATTCCATTTGGAGCGGGTGCAACACTATCGTACAATCACATTGATCTACAAGTTCGAAACACATCTCAAAATTCATTTCAAATTAAACTTTGGCTTGATGACACGCATTTACATGGTGAGCTTTTGTCTTGTAAAAAAGTGCATTACAAGTACAAGGTAGTTGAACGAGATCATATTATTACGCAACAAATCTGGGGTGGTTACACGCGCCACAATCGCATCATTCAGATCGAACAAAACGCCGAAAAGAAAAATGAAAGACTCTTGGTAGAAAACCACGCAATTATGATGTATTCGCCATTACTTGAACAAAAACTATAAAACGAACTACTATTGAGATTGAGGCTCTGGTTCCATTTTGTCTTGGGTTCGATGGTACAACTTGGGGTTGCCTTCATATGCTTAATGAGTATTCAACCCATCTCAGGACTATCCGGAGTTCATCACCAAACGGATTCTCCCATACCTCCTACTATGACTTTGGCATTTCCCTACAATATCCATGATGTTGATGGCGTTCATTTTGCAATTTGAGCACCGGATCATGCCGTAAACCCACACATTACTTCTCGTCTAGAACATTTCGTGCATCCTACTTTTGCTCAGTGCATTCATTACTGCCCGTGTTCACTTTCCCATCCCCGTTCCAAAAGATCGCATTTAACCAACTAAACATAGCCACACTTCACTTACCGTTTAACTTTAACGTATTGCCCACACTCGTGGTTCCAACAGTCATCTTCACACATTTGATTGCTCTTCGGAAATTGATTCGAAGACAGCTTCCTGATAAAACGAATGATTTACGATTCCTCTGAATTTCCCTGGCGAACGACTCGTTGTACGCCTTCCACTTCCTCGAACTTTCTCATGAGTGTTGTAAGGTGCTCGGTATCATAAACCATCACATTCACCTTCCCTTCGAAAATACCGTCGTGGGTAGTAAATGAAATCGAACGTATGTTGACGTTGTGCTGATTGGAGATAATCTCCGTGATTTTGTTTACCAGACCTACACTGTCAATCCCTACGATGGAAAGCGAAGCAACGTTTTCCTTCATATCGGCCTCTTTCCAGCGTGCTTTGATGCAGCGATAGGCCATTTTGGATTGCAGGTGCTCGGCATTCGGACAGCTATGACGGTGAATTTTGATTCCTTCGTTAATCGTGATGAAACCAAAGACTGTATCTCCGGGAATTGGATTGCAACAACCGGCCAGTTTGTACTGGATGTTCTTGAAATCCTCACCAATTACGATCGTATCTCCCTTTGCATCGATTTTGGAAGCGCTGGCTCGTCTTGTTTTTCGGGTAGATGGTACTCTTTGCGTACGGATAATTCCCGCTTCGCTGTCCATTTCACGGAGCTTAGTAAGATCAATCTTGCCTTTTGCAATCCGGAAATACAACTCAGTAGCACTCGGAACTTTGTAGAACTTTTCGAGTTTGGATATGTTCTCGGATACAAAATGCAGGTTGTGCTGACGGAACTTGCGCTCGAGAATTTCACGACCGTCCATGGCAATTGCCTTGCGTTCTTCATTCAGCGATGACTTGATCTTTTGCCGTGCGCGCGCCGAAACCACAAACTTCAACCATTCTTCGTTTGGCTTCTGTTTACTGGAAGTAATGATTTCAACCTGATCACCGTTCTGAAGCTGGTAGCTCAATGGCACAAGACGATTGTTCACCTTTCCTCCAATGCACCGACCACCGACCTGCGTGTGAATGTCGTAGGCGAAATCCAGTATTGTCCCGCCAGTTGGGAGTACACGCAAATCACCTTTCGGTGTAAAAATGTAAATCTCTTCGGCAAATAAGTTCAATTTGAACTCGTCTACGAAATCCATTGCATTCGCATCCGGACTTTCCATCAGATCGCGGATTTCAGAGATCCATCGATCAAACTTGCTATCCTCGGATTTCGATTCTTTGTATCGATAATGCGCTGCGAAACCTTTTTCAGCAATCTCGTTCATACGTTTCGAGCGAATCTGCACTTCCACCCACTTGCCGGTAGGGGACATAACCGTTGTATGAAGTGACTCATATCCATTTGCACGCTGTGTACTGATCCAGTCACGGAGTCGATCAGGGCTTGGTTGATAGAAATCTGTTACGATCGAATAAATGCGCCAGCAATCCGGTTTTTCCAATTCCGGTGGCGTATCCACAATGATACGGATCGCGAATAAGTCATACACCTCATCAAAAGGAATCCCTTTGATGTTCATCTTCTTCCAAATGGAGGAAATCGATTTTGTTCTCGCCTTTATTTCGAACACATATCCTTCATTTAACAACGCTTCCTTGATGGGTTGAACGAACTTTCGAATGAAGCGGTTACGCGCGTCTTTGGTAGACTTCAGCTTTCCTTCCACATCCCGATAAATGGAAGGATCTGTGTATTTAAGTGCGAGGTCTTCCAACTCGCTTTTGATGGAATACAACCCCAATCGGTGTGCGAGTGGCGCGTACAGAAATTTCGTTTCCGAAGCAATCTTCACCTGCTGATCATGGCGCATGCTTTCTAACGTTCGCATATTGTGAAGACGATCGGCTAGCTTGATCAACACCACGCGAATGTCGTCGGAAATCGTGAGAATCATTTTGCGAAAATTCTCTGCCTGAACCGAAGCATTCTCATCGAACACCTCGGGAATTTTGGTCAGACCATCGATTACCATCCGGACCTTTTCGCCGAACAAATCCTCTACATCTTCCAGGTTGATGTGGGTATCTTCCACTGTGTCATGTAGCAATGCACAGACAATCGAAGTGGTTCCCAGTCCAATTTCCTCCGAGCAAATCCGGGCCACCGCAATAGGATGAAAGATGTAGGGTTCACCCGATTTGCGTCGCATATCTTTGTGCGCTTCTACAGCAACGTTAAACGCCTTACGAATCAGGCGGGTATCTTCCTTCGATCGATTATCTGCAGCGCGTAACAATCCCCGAAAAGCATTCAGAATATCTTTTCGTTCACGTTCAAGATCGATATGCTCAGGTACTTCAGCCGCCACTTTCGTTCTTCTTTATTTCGTTGGTAATACTTTTGTTGATACTTCGCCAAACCCTACTCGCACTCCATCCTTGGAACTGAATCCGCGCATGATAACCGTATCTCCATCCAGAATAAATTTACGTTCAGAACCGTCATTCATTGGAATCGGCTTGGTTCCTTTCCAGGCCAATTCCAGCATGGATCCATATGAATCCGGCGTTGGACCGGAAATCGTACCTGATCCCATCAAATCTCCTGAACGTACGTTGCAACCGTTTACTGTGTGATGTGCCAATTGCTGTGCCATGGTCCAATACATGTATTTGAAATTCGATTTACACACAGAGTTTTCCTCTCCTCCATCAGGCTGAATCAAGACTTCGAGGTTGATATCGTAGGATTTCCGGCCTCTGTATTTCAGGTAATCCAGCACTTCAGGTTGCTGGTCCGGACCATCTACTTTGAAGGGTTCCAATGCATCTAACGTAACAATCCATGGAGAAATCGAAGACGCAAAGTTTTTCGCAAGGAAGGGTCCGAGGGGGATGTACTCCCATTTTTGGATGTCTCGTGCAGACCAGTCATTGAACAACACCATTCCGAAGATGTAATCCTCTGCTTCTTCGGTTGAAATGGAATCTCCCAGTGCCTTGCCATCATATGTAATGAAAGCCATTTCCAATTCAAAATCCAGCAATTTACACGGTCCGAATACCGGATTTTGATCTTCTGCCGGCTTCTGCTGCCCTTTTGGACGATGAATCGCTTCTCCTGAAAGAATCACCGAGCTCGCACGTCCGTGGTATCCAACCGGAATCCACAACCAGTTTGGAAGCAACGCATTGTCCGGGTCGCGGAACATCGTTCCAACGTTGGTAGCGTGTTCGCGGCTTGAGTAAAAGTCGGTGTAATCTCCGATCTCAACCGGCATACACATTTCAACCTGATCGATTGGTACCACAACTTGATTGACATGATGCTCGTGGTTCTTCAGGTCGGCTGAACCCGTACTGAACAACTTCAAAAGGCGTTCGCGAAGCTTACGTGTTCCCTGCTTTCCTTTGCGCATCATTCGGTTGAGAGAATCCGAGTCAAAATCTTCCATTTCAAACGGAAGGTTCTCCATGTACCCAAGAACAAACAGTGTTTTCAGATCAATCACGTTGTCTCCAATTCTGGAAGCAACCCGTTTTTTACCTCCGTTAATCCGAATGATCCCGAATGGCAGATTCTGGATTGGGAAATCGGATCCCTCTGGAACTTCGATCCATGATGTCAATGATGAATAGTTTGCGCTAAGGCTCATAATGCATTTACTTTTCTATGTATAAATGTACAGTTATTTCGCAATCACTACACGTTGAATCGGAAATGCATGATGTCTCCATCTTCCACTACGTATTCCTTCCCTTCAACTCGGAATTTTCCTGCTTCTTTCACTGCAGATTCACTTCCCAAATCGACAAATTCCTTGTATTTCATTACTTCGGCACGAATGAATCCTTTTTCGAAATCCGTGTGGATAACCCCGGCCGCCTGCGGTGCTGTCATTCCTCTTCGAATCGTCCAGGCGCGCACTTCCTTCTCTCCCGCCGTGAAATATGTTTGTAGGTCCAGTAGTGCATATGCCGATCGAATCAGGCGGTTCACACCCGGCTCTTCCAACCCGAGTTCATCCAAGAACATCTGACGTTCATCATAGGTTTCCAAATCCATGATGTCCGCTTCGATTTTGGCTCCGATCACAAGCACCTCAGCGTTTTCATCCGCAACTGCATTTTTCACGGCATCCACGTATTGATTTCCGTTTTTAACCGATGCCTCGTCCACATTGCATAAGTACATCACCGGTTTGGATGTAATTAACTGAAATCCGTTCATGAACGGCTCATCGACCTCTTCCATTGATACGGTTCTCGCCGATTGCCCGTTTTCAAGTGCCTCTTTGATTTTTACTGCAAGGTTGTGTTCTCTCAACGCATCTTTGTCTCCTGACTTAATGATTCTGGACAACGATTGAATTTTCTTTTCGATCGTTTCCAGGTCTTTCAGTTGAAGTTCAATATCGATGATTTCCTTGTCCCGAACAGGATCTACAGAACCATCCACGTGTACAACATTGCCGTCATCAAAACAACGCAAAACATGAATAATCGCATCGGTTTCACGGATGTTCGCGAGGAATTGATTCCCCAGTCCCTCTCCTTTCGAAGCTCCTTTCACCAACCCGGCAATATCCACAATTTCCATGGTGGTTGGGATCACCTTTTGCGGATTCACCAACTCATCCAGTTTTTCGAGACGAGTATCCGGGACCGAAATCGTTCCAATGTTCGGCTCAATCGTACAAAACGGATAGTTCGCCGACTGTGCTTTCGCGTTGGATAAACAGTTGAAAAGGGTTGACTTCCCAACGTTCGGAAGCCCTACAATTCCACACTTTAATGCCATGCTGAATAAATTTCCGACAAAGATAACGTAAACCGCTAATTATGGAGTGGGTCAATCGGTACAAACGAAATCACCCACGTTCCGATCATCGAATTCAGGACTTTGAGCGTATGAAAAGAAGTGGACCTCAGAACGGTTGAGGGTAAAATTGTTTTCCTGAACCAATCAACCGATTGACAAACAGTAGTGGATAAAAAGAAACTTTGAATCGAAGTCATTATGAAAAATGCACTACTTTTGTAAAGATAATGGCGTGTTTCGATGCGCTAACAAACTATTTATGGCTCAAGACATATTTGACAAAATCCGACGTAATCGTGGCCCATTGGGGCAATACTCCAAAGGAGTTCATGGTTACTTCACCTTCCCGAAACTGGAAGGAGAAATTGGAAACAGAATGATCTTCCGTGGTAAAGAGTGCCTTGTTTGGTCTGTGAATAATTACCTTGGATTGGCAAATCATCCTGAGATTCGCAAGGCGGACGCTGATGCAGCTCTGGAGTGGGG
>JAURNA010000266.1 GCA_030830385.1 Crocinitomicaceae bacterium
AAATGATCAAGGCCAGCTTCGAAATTCTCGAATATATAGAGGAAGTTAAAAAAGAACGCTCCGCTCAAGGGAAGCCTTCATTTGACATCCGAATCGGGATTCACACGGGGCCATTGGTAGCCGGAGTGGTAGGGAAATCCAAATTTGCGTATGATGTTTGGGGAGATACGGTAAATATTTCTGCACGTTTCGAAACTGCCGGAGAAGCAGGAAGAATCAATATCTCAGAAACGACCAAATCCCTCGCCGGAGAAGCGTTTACATATATTCCACGCGGAAAAGTGGCAGTGAAAAATCGAGGTGAACTAAGCATGTTTTTTGTCGAAAAATTAAATTCGTAACAACAAAGACAACCCCTTTCAACGGTGTGCTTACGTGTCCCGCATTGGAAATGAGTGAAATACAATCTTAAATTGGATTGCTAACGGGCTGTTATGGTTAAGAACGGGTTCGATGACGCCCCGGAAGAGGCTTCGGGGCCACTGTTTTACGAGAAACTTCTTCTTGTAAAAAGTACCATAAGAACATATTTTCGTATATTTGACAGGAAACTTATCAAAAACGTATGTTCATAGTTGTTGAGAGCGGTTCGACCAAGGCAGATTGGATGGTGTTGGACGGAGACAAGGAAATGGCCCACAATACAATGGGCTTCAATCCTTACTTCCACACGAAAGAAGATGTATTGCTGGAACTCAACGATCACCTGGAACTGGATTTGATCAAAGAAAAGGTAGAAGAAGTATTCTTTTACGGTGCAGGATGCTCCAGTCCCAAAATGAACGCAGTAATTGAAGACGCGCTTTCCACGTTTTTTCACAGAGCTGAGGTAACGGTTGATCACGACTTGTCGGCTTGTGCCTACGCCTGCTACGATGGAGAACCGGTGATTGCATGCATCATAGGTACAGGTTCAAATTCGTGCCATTTTGACGGAAAAGTGGTGCATGAAGAAGTACCGGCTCTCAGTTTCATCCTCGGAGATGAAGCGAGTGGCAGCTATTTTGGCAAGGCAATTCTCGCTGATTTTCTGTACAAGCGCGTCCCAACAGTGATGCGCGACGAGCTTCTGGGGATGGGATTGGACAAGGATGTAATTTTTGAAAACGTATACAAAAAATCGAATGCCAACGTCTACATCGCCTCTTTTATGCCGGTACTGATCCGTCATAAAAACCTCGATTACAGCCAACAATTGATCCGCGAAGGGATACAGAAATTCATTGATGCACACGTAAAGTGCTATGACGATTACATGCAAACAGAAGTAAGTTTTGTGGGATCCGTTGCGAGTCTTCTTCAGGACGAACTGCGTGTTGTTTGTGCGTCAAATGGAATTCGAGTTGGAAACATCATTCGCCGACCCTTGGATCGACTGGTGAAGTATCACAAGAAACAGAAGCAACAGGCACGGTGGGAGATGTGAAACAAAAAACAGACAGGTAGCGTCTCGCTTGCTTTTGATTCAATTCGGTTTGACTCTCCCGGCAAATTTGGCGTCTCAAGTAGCGTATCAACTGACAGATGCGAAAGGACAAAGGTTTCCAACGGCATCAAGTTGGAAAGTATAGGATGAAGAGGTTGTATATTTCGGATAAATTTGCTCTTTTACCGCAATTTCTAACGATCGCAGATTGCAGAAACGAGCGCGATGATCACAAGATATGTGAATAGCAATTGCGGATGGTAGTAAACAGCTGAACGATAATATAATATAACAAACGGATGGCTTACAAAATTGAATTTGGCAAATTTTTCTCATACTCATTTTCGCTCGACTGTGTGATTTTCGGATATGAGGAGGGACAAATCAAAGTACTGCTCATCAAACGGGCAATAGAACCCTACCTCGGAAAATGGGCAATCATCGGAGATCTTGTCTATCCGGATGAAGATTTGCCAAACGCAGCAAGTCGAATCCTGGCGGACTTAACAACAATAGACAACGTAATCCTTCACCAGGGAAGTACATTCGGAAAACCTGATCGTCACCCACAGGGACGTGTAATTACAACCGCGTACTTCGCGCTCGTTCGCATAGACGAGATCAACGCGCAAGCCGAATCCTGGGCAGAAGAAGTATGCTGGATGCCTGTAAACAAAGTGAAGGACCTTGCTTTTGATCACAAGGATATTCTGGATTCTACGTACGAAGACCTGAAGCGAAAACTTCGCTATGAACCCGTATGCTTTGACTTACTCCCGGAGAAGTTTACGTTGAATGAAATGCAGCAGCTGTATGAATATGCATACAATGCTGAACTCGACAAAGCAAACTTCAGAAAGAAAATTCGCCCAATACCAATGATCCATCTCAAGGAGAAGCAAACGAACGTAAAACACCGCCCGGCGAATTTGTATTCATTTGACAGTGAGCGCTATGAAAATCTGGTAGAAGAGGACAGCTATACGTTTAAAATGTAGAAAAAATTTCACTTATTGTATATTTTACAATATATTAGTGTAGTCTTTAAAATTACTGTCTATGAAAAAAATAGTTACTTCGATTTCACTATGCATTTTGACCGGGACGTTTAGTTTCGGACAAAATGATGTGGAATTCAGCGTCTCAGATGGGTGGTCGGGATACATGAACGTATTCGATATTAACGGTGCAACGGGAGGCCCTGGAGGGTATCAGTTCGGTTCAGCATGGGGGATTTCAGATTTGCAGTCCTTGCCGGATACAAACGCAAATAGGATAACGCTTCATCCGAACTTTAACACGTATGTGGACAACCCTGCAGATCCTTTCTGGGTAGATCAGGGCACCGGAGAAGGAAATAAATACATGGAAGCCTCTACCTATGTGGAACCAGGACCAACATTTAACGGCGTTGATCTGTCATTCTCAGGATATGTGTATTCACACACGTTGGATAGCAATTATGAAGCTCATTTCTTTATCAAGGCCCTCGATTCAACAAATAACTGGCAGGATGCCCTTGCCGGAGCTTACGTGCAACCGCTTCCGGCGAGTGGACCATTTTCTGTTTCGGTTACAGCCGCTCAGATTCCATCCGGACTAGTAGTTCAGTATGGTTTCGCAGTGAAGGGAATCAATGCCAACCCCGCAGATGAACAAACGTTGGGGAATGTGGTCATTGGTGCAGACACTACCGGAGGAGTTGGAATTGCCGAGAATTTCGTTGAGAAGTTTTCGGTATATCCAAACCCGGCGAATGACATGGTGTATTTCAAATCAACAGTTGATCACTACGAAGTGATGAACCTTGCCGGACAAAGGGTTCTCTCCGGAGAGTTAACGAACTCAATGGATATCCGTCAATTGCAGCCGGGGTCCTACTGGATTCAAGCTACGGTTAAAGGAGAAATGGTTCGTAAGCAATTTGTGAAACGATAAACACACAAAAATTCAAATGTGACAGGGAGGTTTCGGCCTCCCTTTTTGTTTGCCTGCAATGAATGACTCCCGCGTGATTCAATGAAAGAGCTGCCCGGATCTCCCTCAAAAAGGCGCCATTGACCGAAGGCTGTGAAAAGTCCGCAGAAACAACCAGTCGACAAACTAGGATGAATAAGTTATACTGAATAACATGCGACCCATTTTTTTGGGCGCAATGAGCGTTTTGATAAATTAGTTATTGTAACTAGTACAATAATGTTTTATTTTATCTATATTGCTCTGAAATTAAACTGGATACGCTATGAAACCACTACTGCTGATCATCTGCATTACTACAGGTAGTTTGCTGAGTGCTCAATTTATGACCATGGATGGTGTTGTACTTACACAGGGAGGTGGAGCACCATCAAGTTGTAACTCGGGTA
>JAURNA010000267.1 GCA_030830385.1 Crocinitomicaceae bacterium
AGCCCTTAATGCTGTAGATAACGCAGCGGTTGAAGTGTGCCAATATTTTGATAAGAATGTAAAGAAGGTGAACGCGACGCTCGGATGGGAGCAGGAATATTTCCTGGTTGACAAAGCATACTTCAATTCGCGTCCTGATTTGCAAATGTCAGGACGAGCATTGTTCGGTCATGCATCGGCAAAAGGACAGCAATTAGACGATCATTACTTCGGGTCAATCCCGGAGCGCGCAACAGCGTTTATGCGTGATTTTGAAACAGAAGCCATTCGGTTGGGAATCCCCGTAACGACTCGTCACAACGAGGTAGCACCGAACCAATTTGAGTGTGCACCGATCTTTGAAGAGTGTAACCTGGCCAATGATCACAACCTTCTTTTGATGGATCTTTTGGAAAAAATTGCGCGAAAGCACGATTTCCGCGTATTACTTCACGAGAAACCATTTGCAGGAGTAAACGGATCCGGAAAGCACAACAATTGGTCGCTTGAAACAGACACAGGAATAAACTTGCTGGCTCCCGGGAAAAATCCAAAATCGAACTTACAGTTCCTCACCTTCTTCGTAAACACGATCAAAGCCATTTATGATCACGCAGATTTGTTGAGAGCATGCATTGCAGGAGCAGGCAACGATCACCGTCTCGGAGCAAACGAAGCTCCGCCAGCGATTATTTCTACCTTCATCGGATCGCAGCTTTCAAGCCTGCTCGATATGATTGAGAATGATGTGAAGGCCGGGAAAATGACACCTGAAGATAAGACCGAATTGAAATTGAACATCGGAAAAATTCCGCAAATCCTTCTCGATAACACGGATCGCAACCGCACATCTCCATTTGCATTTACCGGAAACAAATTTGAATTCCGTGCTGTTGGATCTTCAGCAAACTGTGCGTCAGCAATGATCGTGATCAACACGATTGTGGCGAATCAGTTGATTGAATTCAAGAAAGATGTAGATGCTCGAATCAAAAGGGGGGAGAGCAAAGACGAAGCCATTTTGAAACAACTGCAGAAACTGATCAAAGAATCCAAGAATATCCGATTCGAGGGAAATGGATACGGTGACGAATGGGTGAAGGAAGCGAAGAAACGCGGACTTTCGAACCTCAAGGATACACCACGCGCATTGAGTATCTGGAAGGATGAAGAAGTTGTGAAGTTGTTCGATTCGTTGAATGTTCTTACACCTGTTGAGTTGGAAGCGCGTCAGGAAATCGAATACGAAAATTACATTTACAAATTGCAGATTGAAGCACGAATGATGGTTGAAATTGCACAGAGTTTGATCATTCCATCTGTAGTGAACTACCAAAACAATCTGATCCGTAATATCCAGGGATTACGAAGCGTGCTTGGAGAAGAAGTCGGAAAAGATGCTTCCAAAGCACCGATAGACCTACTGGTGCGCATTTCCGATCACTTGAACAAAATGAAAGATGCTTGTGATGTGATGCTCACCGAACGAAAGAAAGCAAATAAGTTAGAAGACATGAAGAAGAAAGCAGAGGCGTACTGCGACAAAGTAAAGGTTCACTTTGATGAAATTCGCTATCATGCCGATAAACTGGAGAACCTGGTTGACGATCAGGCCTGGCCATTGCCAAAATTCTCAGAAATGCTCTTCACCAGATAGCGCTGGTTTAGTCATGAAATCCCCCTGGCAAAATTGTCAGGGTTTTTTTTTGGGGTACGGAATGCTTCTCTTATGACGAGGTATCTTTCCTGAAGGGGCAGTTCAGGACCCTTTGAGAGTTAAAAATGAGTGAAATACAGCTGGCCTTGGTAGGGATAAAACCACTATATTGTCAATCTTATGACTCCTTCTGAAATAGATTTGCAGAATATCGAAGCCTGGGAGAATCGCTCAAGCGACTTGCAGAGGACCTACAAGATGGCAACTGAACTGATCGCACACTCCGAAGCTCATCACTACAAGAAAGGAATAGCGGATGCCCGTAAAATTCTCGGATACTGCTATTGGCGATTTTCCTACTACTCATTGTCGCTCAGTAATTCGATGAAGGCCCTGAAAACCTACGAGGAACTTAAAGATCGCAGAGGCGAAGCAGATGTACTCAACAACATTGGTGCGGTGTACATGTTTCAAAATGATCACAAAAATCGTCTTGATGTAAACTTTCGATGTCGTGAAATTCGTCTGGAAGTCGGCGATTTGGAGGGAGCATCCTCTTCGGATGGGAATATTGGTGAGACCTATTTCGAAATGGGTGATTATGACAACGCAATGAAGTACCTCGAATCCGTTCTTAAAAATCCCTCGGCATCACCTCAGGGAAAGGCGTGGTCCCTTCACAACATTGGAAGGGTTAAGCACGCCTCTAAAAACTGGGACGAAGCACTCGAATACTATCAAAAAGGATTGGAGCTGAGTGAAAGTGTTTCTTATAACGTACTCATTATCGATTCTCATTTGTGTATCACGGAATTATTCATTGACCTGAAAATGCCGGTAGAGGCCATTCTCCACGCAGAGCTATCCTTGAAAGTTTCCCGGCGAATTGGCACGAAAGAAGGAGAGAAGAAAGCACTGTATTTCTTGTCCAAGATGTACGAGCACATCGGTGAATTCAAGACCTCTTTGAAGTACTACCAGGACTTTCATGCAATCGACTCGGAAATCAGTCGCGACAAGGAAATTGAGCGCTTAAAGACCTTACAGCTAAAAGTGGCCTATGAAAAGATTGAAGAACAAAAGAACGAACTGGTGGACAGCATCGTTTATGCCGAGCGCATTCAAACGGCTTTGCTCACTCGCGAGCAAGAACAGGATATGCTACCGGACTACTTTGTGTTCTTCCAACCCCGCGATATTGTGAGTGGAGATTTTTACTGGTACTATGAACAAGACGATTACTTCTATGTTTGCGTTGCTGACTGTACAGGACATGGTGTTCCCGGGGCATTCCTGACAATTTTGGGAACGACCTTTCTCAATGAGATTGCTTCACTGAATGATTGCCCTTCTCCGGGGTTTATTCTCGAACGACTGCACCTAAGTTTTATCAGGGAACTGTCTCATTTAGGCGAAAATCAGGATGGAATGGATGTCAGTGTCATTCGAGTACATGCAACTTCACTTAAAGCGGAATGGGCAGGTGCTTACAATCCGCTTTGGGTAATCGGTTCTCAGATGACTGAAGTAGGAACCTCAGTATTCGAATACAAGGGTTATCGCTTATTCGAGATAAAAGGAAACAAGTTTCCGGTGGGATATTCGGATGTGTCGGAACCCTTTACCAATCATGAATTGCAGCTATCAAAAGGAGACCGCATTTACTTGTTTTCCGATGGTTTCGGAGATCAGTTTGGCGGACCGAAAGGCAAGAAAATTCAACGCGCCGGTTTTAAGCGAATGCTAATTGATTCGATTTCGGATTCAATGACAGAACAAAGTGATAAGTTGAAAGCTGCCTTTGAAGAATGGAAGGGAAAGTTGGATTCGGTAGACGATGTTTGTGTATTTGGGTTTATGCTCTAGGTCGAAGGAATAAATATTTCTGCAATCATACAGCGGGCGCTGCCTCCACCGATCTTCTCAATGGTCGGAATGGCAACAGCAAGCAGATGATCGTTGAGTCTGTTGAGCTGATCCAATTGTTTCCGGTTAAGACTTCCATGTGCCGTTGCAGACATAATTAAAATCGTCTCACCTCGGGTGTTTTGCACTTGAATCATATTTCCTGCGAAATGTTCGTACACCTGATCATTGCTCAATTCAACGATTTCCTTTCCGCTTTTACCCAGCGTATGCTCTA
>JAURNA010000268.1 GCA_030830385.1 Crocinitomicaceae bacterium
AAAATCGGCAGATTATGAAGTTTGGAGTTGTAACATTTCCAGGATCAAATTGTGACCAGGATATGATGTATGTTCTGGAGGAAATTATGGGACAGGAAGTTGAGCGCCTTTGGCACAAGGACACTGACCTCAACGGGGTGGATTTTGTGGTATTACCCGGAGGGTTTTCTTACGGAGATTACCTGCGTTCCGGGGCGATTGCGAAGCTTTCTCCCATCATGAGCAAAGTGATTGAGCACGCCAGCAACGGAGGATACGTTCTCGGAGTTTGCAACGGATTTCAAATTCTCACAGAATCAGGGCTGTTGGAAGGAGCACTTCTCCACAATGACAACCAGAAATTTATCTGCAAAAATGTCTACCTGAAACCAGCATCTTCATCAGCAGGAATCAGCAAAGGACTCAACCAAAATCAGGCGTACAAAATTCCAATTGCACACGGTGAAGGCCGATTTTACGCCAGTGACGACGTCATTGAGAAGCTGGAAGCAAACGATCAGGTCTTATTCCGTTACTGCTCCGAAGCAGGTGAAGTCTCTGACGAAATGAATCCAAACGGTTCGGTTTCAAACATTGCGGGAATTTGTAACGAAGGAAAAAATGTATTTGGAATGATGCCGCACCCCGAACGAGCAGCTGACCAGTATTTGAGCAACCTTGACGGAAAGGCGATGTTCGAGTCGATTTTAAAGCACTGCAATTAAGCTTATGCGCGTACTGTTATTAGGATCCGGAGGAAGAGAGCACGCTCTGGCGTGGAAAATGGCAAAGAGCTCCATTCTCGAAGAGTTATTCATCGCACCGGGTAATGCCGGAACGGGTCAACACGGGACCAACGTGGATCTATCCCCTGAAAACTTCGATGCAATTCGTGCATTTGTTATCGAAAACAATATTGATACAGTAGTCGTAGGACCTGAAGCACCACTGGTGAAGGGAATTGCAGACTATTTTGCAAAAGATGAAACGCTCAGCAAAGTAGGCGTGATTGGTCCGAATCAAAAGGCAGCACAACTGGAGGGAAGTAAGGATTTCGCGAAGGAATTCATGAAGCGCCACAACATTCCAACTGCCAAATACGCGACGTTCACAAAAGACACACTTCAAGACGGATATGCATTTCTGGAGAGCATGAAGGCTCCCTACGTATTGAAAGCCGACGGGTTGGCCGCAGGAAAAGGAGTATTGATTCTCGACAAACTCAGCAATGCGAAAAAAGAGCTGAAAAGCATGCTCGCTGGCGCGAAATTCGGAGATGCAAGTTCACGCGTTGTCATTGAGCAATTTCTCTCCGGAATGGAACTTTCCTGTTTCGTTTTGACCGATGGAAATGCCTACAAAATCCTCCCGGAAGCAAAGGATTACAAACGGATAGGAGAAGGAGACACGGGATTGAACACAGGAGGAATGGGCGCAGTTTCGCCGGTTCCATTTGCAAATCCAACCTTCCTGGACAAGGTCGAGAATCAGGTAATTATTCCAACCATCAAAGGACTTAAGAAAGACGGAATTTCGTACAAGGGATTCATTTTCTTCGGGTTGATCAATGTCAGGAACGAACCGTATGTGATAGAATACAATTGCCGAATGGGCGATCCGGAGACAGAAGTAGTAATCCCACGTTTGCGCTCCGATATCCTTGATCTTTTTGAAGGAGTTGTAACCGAAACCCTTTCAGAACGCGACGTTCAATTCGACGAAAGAAGTGCTTCCACAGTAATGATGGTTTCCGGAGGATATCCGGGAAGCTACGACAAAGGCAAGCAAATCTATGGACTGAACGCTGTCTCGGACAGCATCGTGTTCCACGCAGGAACACAGGCAGACGGGCCGGCAGTCCTTACTTCAGGAGGACGCGTACTGGCAGCGACTTCGCTCGGCAGAAACCTTGAAGCAGCGTTGAAAACATCATATGATTCGCTTTCCAAAATTGAATTTGAAGGAGCCTACTATCGAAAGGATATTGGTCAGGACGTGCTATAACGTCATAGAATTCGTATCTTTCCTATTCCAAACCTTTTCATGGACGTTCCGCTAACAGGCATTCTCATTACGCTCGTTTTTTCAGGTTTCTTTTCAGGAATGGAGATCGCGTATATCTCATCCAACCGCCTGAAAATTGAACTGGATAAGTCCAAAGGAAACTTCAACAGTCGTTTACTTGCACGTTTTTACAAAGACGAATCTCACTTTCTGGCAATGCTGTTGCTGGGAAATAATGTATCCCTCGTCTTTTTCGGCTTGTTCTCCGCTCAAATACTCGGACCGGTCATTACAGAAACATGGAAAATACAGGATCAGGCAATTGTCTTGCTCTTGCAAACCATTATTTCGACCGGAATTGTACTGATTGTAGCAGAGTTTCTCCCGAAGGCATTCGTACAGATCAACCCGAATCGATTTTTGAAGTATACCTCCCCGCCGATGCTGATTATATACGTAATTATGTACGTGCCGGCATTTTTGGTACTCGGCCTGAGTAACGGTATTCTCAAACTGCTGAACGTGGAGCAGGAGAGAAGCGAAAAAGTATTCTCAAAAGTAGATTTGGAAGATTACGTCGACGACATCAACCAGCGGATTCATGAAGAAGAACACATGGTCAACCAAATGCAGATTCTGCGAAATGCGCTCGAGTTTGACGAATTGAAGGCCCGGGATTGCATGGTGCCCAGAACCGAAATCAGTTCCCTTGAAGTGGAAAGCGACGTCGCAACACTTCACGAGCGTTTTGTGGAAACAGGCTTTTCGAAAATCATCATTTACCGCGAAACGATCGACAACGTAATTGGGTA
>JAURNA010000269.1 GCA_030830385.1 Crocinitomicaceae bacterium
TCAAGGGCCAGATCCACGAGGTTTCGAGTACCCAATACGTTCGTCAAAATGGCCTCTGAAGGATTGTCTTCCATGAGTGGCACGTGTTTGTATGCAGCTGCGTGGAAGACGAAATGCGGACGAAACGTACGGAACAAATTCCGCATGCGTTCCAGGCTACGAATGTCTCCAATGACTACTTCAAACACAAGTGATGGATGCTCTGTTCTTAATTCGTTTTGAAAATCGTACATGGGCGATTCGGCCTGATCCAGAAGAATGATACGCGATGGTTTGTAGCGAGCAATCTGACGAACCAACCCGCTTCCAATGGAACCCGCTGCTCCCGTTACTAAAATATCAGAGCCGGATAATTCAGTACGGATATTCTCCTCTCCCAGAAGAATCGGCTTTCTACCCAAAAGGTCGTCAATTTTTACCCTCCCAATCTGTTTTGTGGAAAATTCTCCGTTGATCCAGCTTTTCGGGCTCGGTACTTTTTGAATCCGCACATTGTTCTCAAGGCATGTTTCTACCACTCGCTTGCGATTGCCATCATCGGGTTTTTGAATGGCTACAATCACACGATTCACATCTTCCTCCTTCAGCAACTGAACCAGTTTGTCAGTGTGGTAAATCGTTACGCCTTCGAGTCGATTTCCCGAAAGCTTTCGATTGTCGTCCAGGAATCCTATAATTTTCACACGATTCGAGACGTCTTTCTCCATAGTGCGCTTGGCAATCAGACCTGAAATTCCTGCTCCATAGATCAAAATCCGATCATCTTCCTTGCGACTTTTGATGCTCTCATGGTAAAGTAGTTTTACTGAAAAGCGCAGCCCCAGCAACAATACAAAGGAAGTGAGGAACTCCATGATCAGTACCGAAGTCGGGAAAAGGTATACGCCATCAAAAAAGTTGTAACGAACCAATCCAAGCACAAAAAAGAGCAATGAGCTGGTGAAATTGGCCAGAAATATTCGTCGCAAATCAGCCGTAGAAGTGTGACGAACAAGTCCTCGGTGAATTCTGAAAGCATAAAGAGCTACAAATTTGACAAACAAATAGATTCCTATGGAACGGGATAGAATCATCCATTCTTTCTCAATTAACGTTTGATCTAATTCAATATCGAATCGGATGAGGTAGGAGAAAAGCAACGCTAACAACGACAGAGTCATGTCGATCACCATGATTAGCCATCTTGGTGTATTCGATTTCGGAAAAAGCATAAGCAAATGTACTCAAATTACGCTTAAGACGTGGTTGTGTACTTATCACTTTTGAACCATGCGTGGTGAATTGTACGCGTCCAGTTGAACCAAAACGGAGCTCGATTTTC
This sequence comes from Crocinitomicaceae bacterium, assembly GCA_030830385.1. Taxonomy (GTDB): domain Bacteria; phylum Bacteroidota; class Bacteroidia; order Flavobacteriales_D; family Crocinitomicaceae; genus UBA4466. The sequence continues at coordinate 1,322 of JAURNA010000269.1, forward strand.
GACGTAGTAGTGAAGGGTAAAATCCTTCCCTCCGAAGTGTCCATTGAAATTTCGCACTCCGGGAATTCGGGAACCGCCAAAATCAAAGCGTTTTTTCTTTTGTCGAGCGCGTTCAATTGCAGCCTTGATCAGGAGAAACATCCCTCCGTTTTCGCGAGCATAGCTCCGTGTTGCACCTTTCACATACACCAATCTTCCTGAAGATTCTATCGTGATAATTCCTCCCAATAATTCTCCCGAAGCATTCTCAAGTCGTAACACTGTTTGTTTACCGCTCTTCTCCCCCAATTGAAAGGCATTTTCAAGGCGATTCAATGATTTGCTGGTAATTCCCGTGAATTTATCTTGTAACTCGCTCCGAATGATTTCAAATACGGAAGAAGAATCGTCCGATTCAACCACTTGAAATCCATGTTTTTCTGCTTTTTTCAGCATCCGCTTCAATTGGCTACCGATGTGAAGCAACTCGCTGTCCACATCCTGACAAACGACATACGCAGAAGGTTCACCCAATAAGTCCTGTAAACAGCAAAATTCAATTACGTTGAATTTCCCGCGAATTAATGCCGCAATTTGAGCATCACTTCCCGTCGAATCTCCGAGCAACTCAAGGTAGCTCACAAAAATGGGAGTGTACAGGATTTTTTGACCGAGTCTAACTGTGTAGGGTAAAGCGATACCGAATTTGTAATTATCACCTATAACCGCACACCAGTTCTCCGCAACTGCATTGAGGTACCAGAAATATGAAAACATCGACGCATCCGGAGTTCGGTCTACCAGAAAATCCCATTGTTCAGCATCAATTTGCGTCGAATCGACAATGCGCATGCACGAATATAACCAAAGGATTGCAGCCCGGCCCAATTATTGTTAAATTCGACGTATGAATAGACTTTTTATATTATTTGCATTGTTTATGATTCCGGCTGTATTGATGGCTCAAGGAAAGAACAAGACTCTGAGCAAAAAGCGTGTTAAATTCGGCGAAAATTTCGTTGAGGCCGTTAATGATCATGATAGTAAGAAAATCATAAAGATGTGCGATGAGTCGTACAGAAGGGATCAAATGAAGCTTCTCGGCAACAACGAAGAACAATTTCTGGAAGAGTTACTATCGGGGATTGATGAGGACTCGAAGGAGTATGTATCGGTTGAATTGGATAACATAGAAAAATTCGAGCTCGTGGAAATTGACCACGAGGAGGTAGATGGAGTATTGTATCAATTTATGATTCACAGTGGTGGACGAGAAGTCCTTGTCACGTTGATTTTGACTGTCAATGGCAAATCCTACGGATTTCTGGGAGCGGCAGGATGAAAGAAATCGAGTATACGTTTCTTGTGGACAGGGAAAAATGGCAACAACTAGAGAAGCCCGACCCTGTGGTAATCAAACAAGGTTTTCTGCGCGCGGACAAAACATGTACGGTACGCGTTCGCGTAAAGGGTAACCGTGGCTACCTGACGATCAAAGGCCCTACAAAAGGGATAACAAGGGAAGAATTTGACTATCCGATCCCTGTAGATGAAGCCAATTTCATGCTGGAATCGTTTACGAATCGTCATATGGTCAAGCTTCGTTATCAAATCAACGTTTCCGGGTTCATCTGGGAGGTTGACGAGTTTCAGGGAGAACTGTCTGATCTGATTCTTGCGGAACTGGAAGTTGAAAATGAATCCATTGATTTTCAA
>JAURNA010000038.1 GCA_030830385.1 Crocinitomicaceae bacterium
AAGCATAAAAAAAGCACCTTTAAAAGAGGTGCTTGTTAGTGTAATTATCATTCTTTCGATCTATTCCTCAACCAAGGAAATAAACAAATTATCATCTTCTTTTGAAACGTTCACAAGACCGTGGCTTCTAAGGCCTTTGATGCTCTTGTCCCACTGTTTGTTGCTCAATTGAGATTGCGTTTTTAGCTCGTTGAGATTCATCTGTTTTGTCTTGGTAAGAATGTCAAAAACGCTCTTTTCATTCTCGTTTAATTCAGGTCCTTTTTTCTTTTCGAAAGCCTCGGGTTTCATTTGCGGGAAGAACAATACTTCCTGAATGGAATCGTTGTCGGTCATGAACATCGTCAAGCGGTCGATACCGATTCCAATTCCCGAGGTAGGTGGCATTCCGTATTCAAGTGCACGAACGAAGTCAAGGTCCATGTACATGGCTTCATCATCTCCCCCACTCAACAATTTCGCCTGCTCCTCAAAGCGCTTTCGCTGATCAATCGGATCGTTCAGCTCTGTGTATGCATTCGCCAGTTCTTTTCCGAGAACCATGAGCTCAAAACGCTCAGTCAACTCAGGATTATCGCGGTGCTTTTTACACAAGGGCGACATCTCCACCGGATAATCCGTAATGAAGGTGGGCTGAATGTAATTTGATTCTGCTTTTTCACCGAAAATCTCATCGATCAATTTACCTTTCCCCATGGAATCATCGGTTTCAATTCCCATGGAATCGCAAGCTGCGCGCAACTCTTCCACCGATTTCCCCTCAATGTCGAATCCAGTATGTTCAAGAATCGCTTCACGCATGGTAACACGGGGATATGGCGCCTTGAAGTCTACCATTTTATCGCCGAATTGAACCTCTGTTTTTCCATGAACATCCATGGCAATTTTGGAAAGCATTTGTTCGGTGAAGTCCATCATCCACTTGTAATCCTTGTACGCTACGTACAGCTCCATTTGGGTAAACTCCGGGTTGTGCGTTTTGTCCATTCCTTCATTACGGAAGTCTTTCGCAAACTCGTATACTCCTTCGAATCCGCCTACGATCAACCGCTTTAGGTACAATTCGTTTGCAATTCGGAGGTATAATGGAATGTCCAATGCATTATGGTGTGTAATAAACGGTCGTGCCGATGCTCCCCCCGGAATGGCCTGAAGAATGGGTGTTTCTACTTCCACATACCCCTTTTCATTCAGGAAGTTTCGCATGGAGGACATGATTTGCGACCGCTTGTAGAACGTGTCTTTGACGGATGGATTCACCACCAAATCAACGTAACGTTGACGGTAACGCATTTCCGGATCTGTGAATGCATCGTGAACGACTCCATCCGAATCTGTCTTCGGCATAGGGAGTGGTTTTACAGCTTTACTCAGTAGCGTAAATTCCTTCACATTCACGGAAATCTCTCCCACTTGGGTTTTGAATACCGTACCTTTCACTCCAATGAAATCACCGAGATCCAGCAAACGCTTAAAGAATTCGTTGTAGGCAAATTTGTCTTCACCCGGACAAATCTCATCGCGGTTAAAATATACCTGAATTCGACCTTCGCCATCCTGAATTTCTCCAAAGGATGCCTTTCCTTGAACTTTACGCCGCATGAGTCGACCCGCCATACATACTTCTTCCCCCTCTTTGTAGTTGGATTTTACATCGCTTGACTTGTGGGTTACAGGATACAATGGCGCCGGAAATGGTTCAATTCCGAGCTCACGCAATTTGTTCAACGTTTCTCTTCGTTGAATCTCCTGATCTGAAAGTGCATTCTGGCTCATAATTCACTGATAAAATGAACACACAAAGATAATGAATGCGAATTAGGAATTGTGCATGCGTAGTCGGATTCCCTATCGGTCGGGTTTGCCCGAATGCAGACATGGAGAACGAGGTGCAACTGGATGGATAAATCAGCGGGAGCAGGCGCAGCTCTCTCTCCCTGCGATTTTTGCCCAAAATCCCTCGGGTTAACTTGTTTTTGTTGACGCTTAGATGGTCTGGCCAAACATCCTACATCTCCTAAGACGCATACACTACGCCGAATTTGGTCTTAATTGCATCTTCTGCGCCCGGAATCTCCTCGTGATCGATCATTTCAAGCAAATCGATTTCGATTCCACGACAAATGGTTGTAATCGGCGTATCAGCCGCCCGAGCCTCGAATGGGGTCTCTGTGATCAATCCGGCCTTGTGTAGAATGAAAAAGGCGAAGGATATCAAAATACTCAGGGGAATCATCATCCAATTGTCCATTACACTGGCCAGTGCAAACGGAAGGGACAACGTAAACAACCAAAGAAAAAACAAGGTAAAATAATTGTAGTAATAGGGAAATACTGTATTCTTGATTCGCTCAGCCTTTCCCTGATCGTCGTAAAATTTCTTGAGCGTACTCATCATTTCTATAAAACGAAATTCGTCGTACCAACCTTTGTGGTGACCTTCATCAATCGCTTTGCCCTGAAACACGAGCAATTGCGCGGGTACGTTTTTTTTCTTCTGCAAAATGTCCCATTCTTCCGGACTCACGTATTTGCTGATGTCAGCCGGTTTTTTCCGTAGGTGCCCGTTGAGTGCGTACAGCCAGCCAATGTGACGCAGAATCAACTTTGTTCTCCAGGTGGCAATCTCCTTTTCATCTTCAGGTGAATGTGCCCTGGGATAACTGATGGATTCCATACCCAACGAACGACTGTCATTTACGACTGCACCCCAAATTTTGCGCGCTTCCCACCAGCGATCGTAGGCAGAGCTGTTTCGGAAACCAAGAAAAATGGCAAGTGCTCCCCCCAGAATACTAACAGGGATCGGAGGCAACATTACGTAGTTATAATCGTATGTAATCACCACTATATACGCCACAACCGCGGCCGCTCCGAAAAACAAAATCGCCCGAAAGTTCCAATAAATGATTCCAACAATCTGTTTAACGGGGTTTTTAGAAAACGAAATAATCAAAGCATCCGGATTTTTAACGAAATTACGAATTCTTGCTATGAATCACCAATGGAAAGCCATCCACAAGCATTGTTTAAAAATTACCTGCTCCATCTGAAATCCTACCTTCCGAATGCATTATCTTTGACCTATGGAGTTCGACACAGTAAAAGCGCTGCATATCATCTTCGTGGTGAGCTGGTTCGCTGGTTTGTTTTACATTGTTCGACTCTTCATTTACCATACAGAAGCTCAGGACAAAAGCGATACCGAACGTGAAATTCTATCGCGTCAGTTTGAAATTATGGAATCCCGTCTCTGGTGGGTCATCACCACGCCCGCGATGATTCTGACCATTGTTTTCGGAACCTGGATGATTGTTCTCAGCCATGAGTACTACCTTAATGCCCCCTGGATGCACATCAAACTGGGGTTCGTTGGCATATTGATCATTTACCATTTCGTGTGTCAACGGATTATGCTCCATCTGAAACGCGGGAAATTCAGGTGGAAATCGGGAGCACTGCGCATTTGGAACGAGCTGGCCACACTTTCGCTGGTTGCAATTGTGTTTATCGTAGTGTTTAAAACAAATATGAACTGGTGGAAAGGAATCGTGGGCTTCTTCGCTGTCGCAATCGGACTTATGATTCTCATAAAATTATACAAACGCACCCGTAGAATTTCTTAACAACATTAACATATTATGTACAATAACCTTATTACGGAAACCAACAACCACATCGCGTGGATAACGATCAATCGGCCGAATCAATTGAACGCGCTGAACAAGGACACCATTGCTGAACTTCACAACGCACTCAAGGCAGCTGACCAGGATGACCAAGTCGGTGTAATCATTCTCACAGGGTCCGGAGAAAAGGCATTTGTTGCCGGAGCCGACATCAAGGAATTTGCTGACTTCGACGTGAGCCAGGGAGGAGATTTGGCGGCAATCGGGCAGCGAACGCTTTTTACATTTGTAGAACAACTTTCGACTCCGGTTATCGCGGCTGTGAATGGATTCGCTCTGGGAGGAGGACTGGAACTGGCCATGTGTTCGCACATTCGCGTTGCTTCTTCGAATGCGCGAGTCGGGCTTCCGGAAGTGAGCCTTGGCGTGATCCCGGGATACGGTGGAACACAGCGACTGGCACATCTTGTAGGCCGTGGTAAGGCAAACGAAATGGTGTTCACGGCTGGTATGATCAAAGCGGATGAAGCACTCACCTGGGGACTGGTCAATTATGTGGTAGAACCCGAAGAACTGATGGCGAAATGCGAAGAGATTGCCGGTAAAATCCTGAACAACTCCGGAACAGCGATTGCTGCAGCGATCCGTGCTGTGAATGCAAACTACGATTCGAGTGTGAACGGCTATGACGTTGAAATCGACGAATTTGGAAAATGCTTTGGAACCGAAGATTTCAAAGAGGGAACCACCGCATTCCTCGAAAAACGCAAACCGAATTTCCGATAATTGGCGAATCCCCTTCAGCGTCTGCTGGGCCAAACGGCCATTTATGGACTTCCGACCATCGTTGGACGCTTGTTGAATTTCTTTTTGGTTCCGCTGTACACATGGAAATTCGCTGAAACTTCCGACTACGGCGTCCTCTCACACTTGTACGCATACGTTGCGTTCTTGATGGTATTCCTCACCTTCGGGATGGAAACTGCGTTTTTTAAGTTTCTGAACGACCGAAATGATAAGCAGGAAACATTCCAAAACAGTTTTCTGACAGTGCTTGGCCTCAACACGATTTTTCTGTTGGTGATCTTGCTGTTTAGCCCTTCCCTTGCCGATGCCATGGGATACGCGTCCAATGTAGAGTTCATTGTAATTCTGGGGCTTGTAGTAGTCACTGATGCTGCGGCCGCCATTCCATTGGCAAAACTCCGTGCCGAAAATAAAGCCGGGAAGTTTGCGATCATTCAATCGGCGTCCATCGTTACGAATATCGTGCTGAACCTATTCATCATGTTCGTTTTGTTCAATCCGGAGGAACCAATGGAGGCCATTTTCTTCATCTTACTTGCCAACCTGGTCGCCTCATTGGTAAAAGTTGTGGGGACTTACAAGGATTTCCTGACAATACGGCTTACCTACAATGCTCAACTGGCAAAGGACATGATTCGGTATTCGTTTCCTCTCATGATCGGCGGATTGGCGGGTATTGCAAACGAAACACTCGATCGGGCCATCATGCGACCTGTCATGGAATATTCGGGAAGCACATCAAAGGAAGCACTCTCGCAATTGGGCATCTACAGTGCCTGCTACAAGTTGTCCATTATCGTAACGATACTCCTGCAAGCCTACCGATACGCAGCTGAGCCGTTCTTCTTCTCGCGAGCCAAAGAAGAAAATGCCAACAAGCTGTTCGCCAAAATCATGAACTACTTCGTGGCTTTTTTATGCATTGTGTTTTTGGGCATAACCCTGAACATCGACACATTCAAATACTTCATTCCAAATGAAGATTATTGGGTAGGTCTTGATGTGGTACCCATCCTCTTACTTGCCAACATATTCCTCGGAATTTATTTGAATCAGTCCGTTTGGTACAAGCTCAGTGATCAAACTCGATTCGGAGCCTACATTGCCATGGGAGGCGCCGTGCTGACCATTGCAATCAACGTGATTTTCATCCCGCTATATGGTTTCCGGGCGAGTGCCTGGGCAACACTCATCGTTTATGCGAGTCAAATGGTCGCTTCTTATTTCCTCGGACAAAAATATTACCCGATTCGCTACAACCTGCGGAAGTTCTTTTTATACCTCCTTCTCGGGTTGGCACTCTTCGCAATTGCATGGCTAAGTAACGTAAATCCGGATAGATTCACCTGGCGAAAGTTTGCCTTCCAAAACAGCCTAATTCTCTTTTATGGCTTCGTTGTATGGTTTATCGAACGTCCGTCTTCTACCCCTCCCAAGCAAAAAGAAACGACCCAACGATCAACTGAATAACAACGTTGTCCGGAAAGGCCCGCCAAAGTACGACCCGTGATGCCGAATACGAAACCGCTTCAATCCGAACCTCAGCCATGTCCTTGATGCCAACTTGATTTTGCTAAGCATTGGAGACAAGCACAAACGGACAAAGCAAGGGTAGCAGTGACGGACGCGTTCGTTTCATAGCATCCAAAAGTTAACCATTGCTAACGAACTACCAAAAATCATGCAAAAATGCCTACATTACCCCGGTAAACCAAGCCCCATGAAACGTTCAATAATTATATTCTCCGCTGTGCTCGCTGCCTGCTCAACTTCCAACAACATGATGAAACCTCCGAAAGCCAAAAAAGAAAAGAAAGTGCTTGAGATTCACGGTGACACACGCGTGGACAACTATTTCTGGATGCGCCTTACCGATGAGCAGAAAGAAGCTGAAACTCCGGATGCTCAAACGCAAGATGTTCTGGATTATCTGAATGCCGAGAATGCCTATCGCGAAGAGGTTATGCGCCCTACTGAGGGATTGCAAAAAGAACTTTACGACGAAATTGTTGGACGTATCAAACAGGATGACCAATCGGTTCCGGTGACGATGAATGGCTATTCCTATTACAATCGTTTCGAAAAAGGTCAGGACTATCCTCTTATCTGCCGTAAGCCTGCCACAGGGGGTGATGAAGAAATCATGCTCAATGGCCCCGTATTGGCGAAGGATTACGAGTACTTCGCTGTTGGTAGTCAAACGGTAAGTGAAAACAATGAATTATTGGCCTATAGCATCGACACCGTTTCGCGCCGCCAGTATACGATTCATGTAAAGAACTTAAAGACTGGTGAAGTGCTGTCCGATGAAATCCCAAACACAACGGGCGGAATCACCTGGGCAAATGACAATAAAACGTTCTTCTACACAAAAAAAGACCCTGTCACACTTCGATCGTTCCGGATCTATCGCCACGTTCTTGGGACTTCGTCTGATGATGATGTTCTCGTTTACGAGGAAAAAGACGAAACATTCTCATGTTCGGTATACAAAACCAAGTCGAAAAAATACCTGATGATCGTGAGTTATCAAACGCTTTCTACTGAATATCGGTTTTTGGATGCTTCCAACCCGGAAGGAGAATGGGCAATCGTTCAACCGCGAGAAAGAAACCTTGAGTATTCGGTAGATCACTTCGGCGACCATTTCTACATCGTAACGAACTACAACGCGAAGAACTTCCGGCTGATGAAAACCCGTGTTTCTGCACCCGGAAAAGACAATTGGAAAGAAGAAATTGCACACCGCGAGGATGTTTTCCTGGAAAAAATCGATGTATTTAAAAATCATTTGGTGATGACCGAACGAAAAAACGGATTGATTCAATTGCGCGTGATCAAATGGGCCGATGGCGATGAGCACTACATTGAATTCCGTGACCCTGCGTACACTGCCTATACGTTTGCAAATCCTGAATTTGAAACGACCAACCTACGCTATGGGTATACATCACTGACCACACCATACACTACATACGATTACGAAATGAACAGTCGGACGCAGAAAATACGGAAGCGCCAGGAAGTACTGGGAGGAAAATTCGATCCGAATAATTACACCTCTGAGCGCATTTTTGTCACCGCACGAGACGGAGCAAAAGTTCCGGTTTCCATCGTATACCGGAAAGGATTTGAGAAAAATGGAAACGCGCCTTTGCTGTTATATGCTTACGGATCATACGGCTATTCCATAGACGCAAGTTTTAGTTCCGTTCGTCTGAGTCTGCTCGACAGAGGGTTTGCATTTGCGATTGCCCACATTCGCGGAGGCCAGGAGATGGGGCGCGATTGGTACGAGAATGGAAAAATGCTAACGAAAAAGAATACATTCTACGATTTCATCGATTGTGCCAAGCATCTCGTTACCGAAAATTACACCTCATCCAAACACTTGTATGCACAGGGAGGAAGCGCCGGAGGATTATTGATGGGAGCCGTGATAAACATGGAACCCAGCCTCTGGAATGGAGTAATTGCAGCCGTGCCTTTCGTGGATGTTGTTTCCACCATGCTGGATGAATCCATTCCACTCACGACAGGCGAGTTTGACGAGTGGGGCAACCCGAAAGACGAGGAGTACTACCACTACATCAAGTCCTATTCTCCCTATGACAATATCGAAAAGAAACACTATCCGAACGTATTGATCACAACAGGTTACTGGGACAGCCAGGTGCAATATTGGGAGCCTGCAAAATGGATCGCGAAGTTACGGGAGTACAAAACGGATGACAACATTCTCATCCTCGATTGCAACATGGACGTAGGCCACGGAGGAGCATCCGGACGTTTCAAACGGTACAGGGAAAACGCGATGGAATACACATTCCTTCTTCACCTGGAAAATTCTCAGGAATGAGACTCCCTTTCTTCTGAGCATGGCTTTCAGCAGGTTTTTAATGGTCGCCTCGAGCTGTACTGACAAGGAAAAATTGCAAGTTGATAACAAATTGTGAAAATGATTCGCGACGAATCCCCGGATCAATTCGTAGAATTTTTGATTGACAGCAGATTCTATTTTTTGTGCGTTTTGCATCGTTCAGAAGATGGATCACACTTGTTGATCCGGAGATTGGAACGTTTGAATTGTGCTGAAAATCCTGTGTGTATGCTACAAAATGCGTTTCTTTGCACTTTGAAATGAGCAATACAACACATCGATCAGGTTTTGTGAATATCGTCGGGAGTCCGAATGTTGGAAAATCAACCCTGATGAACCGTCTCGTTGGTGAAAAATTGTCAATCGTTACTTCGAAAGCTCAAACCACCCGCCATCGCATCCTCGGTATTGTTAACGAGCCAGAATATCAAATTATATTCTCGGATACACCGGGTGTTGTGAATGCCTCCTACAAGCTTCACGAGAGCATGATGGAAATGGTGAATATTTCACTTCGCGACGCTGATATTCTGCTCTTCATTACCAACCCGGAGGAAAGCGAGACCAACCACAAAGCTACATTGGAACGCATCAAAAAGCTTGAAATTCCCGTGATCTGTCTCATCAACAAAATGGACACCTCGGATCAGGCAGCCATTGCAGAGCGCCTCGAATATTGGAAACAACAACTTCCCAATGCCCGCATATTCCCCATTTCGGCGCTTCATGGATTTGGTGTTGAGGGAGTTTGGGAAACCATTTTGGAATTGCTCCCGGAATCACCCCCTTACTTCGAGAAAGATGCCATTTCTGACCGGCCGATACGCTTTTTTGTTTCGGAGATCATTCGTGAAAAAGTCTTTCTTCACACCCAAAAAGAAATTCCCTACTCTACACAGGTTGAGATCGAAGAATACAAGGAAGAAGAGGACATAACACGAATTCGCGCTCTGATTATTGTAGAGCGAAACTCCCAGAAAG